>LFSA01000112.1 GCA_001512635.1 Pelotomaculum sp. DTU098
TATTGGAGAGAGTTCCATAAAGTGGGAAAGGCCCACATTGACTTGACACAAACGTAAAACTCCTGCTTCTTGACGTTAAAAAGCGATTATTATATAATTGGTAGTGTATGTCAAGGGGTAGGTTTTAGAAAAAAGTTATTGTTGGTAAGTATTTTTGTTGATATTGTATAATTGTTGATAAAAATAATTTATTGAATAATAAGAAATTTAATTACAATTTTTTATTTTTTTATTATCAAATCTAACTGGTAGGACTTATAAAAAAACCTAGAAGGAGGTGGGTGTATTTGAAGCGTACCTATCAACCGAAGACACGTAAGCATAAGAAGATTCACGGTTTCCTATCCAGAATGGCTACACGCTCCGGAAGAAAAATTATAAAGAGAAGAAGATTAAAGGGAAGAAAAAGGTTAACCGCGTGAGGCCGCTAAACCACAGTGGCCTTTCTAGCTGTATAACGTTGTAGAAGAAGTATGGTTAAGTTGCGTAACGGTAATAATAGAAAATTGAGGAATCAATGGTTAGCCTTAACATTTTAAAAAAAAATAGTGATTACCGGAGAGTTTACAGCCACGGAAAAACTGTAGCAGATCGCCTTATTGTTCTGTATTTTTTACCGAATAATACAGAGAAGAGCAGATTCGGTTTCACTGTTAGTAAAAAAGTTGGTAATGCCGTTACGAGAAATAGGATTAGACGCCTACTCAGGGAGACATGCCGTTTGAATTGCGGGCTTTTTCCCGCAGGCTATGATTATGTATTGCTTGCCAGAAGGGAGATAGCTGGGTCGAGCTATCAAGAAGTTGAAGCAAGTTTATTGAAGCTTTTAAAAAGGTTAAAGCTTGACGGGGGATGTTCCCTTTGAAAAGTGTTTTAATTCTAATGATTCGGTTTTACCAGTTGGTAATTTCACCACTAAAGAAGCCAACCTGCCGGTTTTATCCTACTTGTTCTCACTATGCGGTGCAGGCATTGGAAAAATATGGCGCCTGGAAGGGCTTCTGGTTGGCCGTAAAAAGGCTATTAAAATGCCATCCTTTTCATCCGGGTGGTTATGATCCTGTTTAGAGTGAAGAAGATAGCCGCTGGGCCTGCACAGGCCGGACGAGGAGGCGGATAGTAGTTTGGAAATTTTTAATGCCATTGTAGATGGTATGACCTGGCTTCTAAACTGGCTGTATAATATTACGGTAGCAGTTGGGATAGCAAATTACGGCATAGCTATAATTCTGTTGACGATTATCGTTAAATTAGCTCTCTATCCCTTGTCCCATAAGCAGATGAAATCTATGCTGGCCATGCAGCAAATACAGCCGAAGATAAAGGAGATTCAGCAAAAGTATAAAGATAAAGACCCCAAAAAGATGCAGGAGAAAATGCTGGAATTATACAGGGAACACAATGTCAACCCTGCAGCCGGGTGTCTACCTTTGCTGATCCAGATGCCAATCCTGATTGCCCTGTTCAGATCTCTTATTAATTTTCCGTATGTGAATGTGGATCATGCCAGCTTTATTTGGGTACAGAACCTCAGTGAAAGGGATCCGTACTATATACTTCCTATTTTGGCCGGACTCACAACCTATTTTCAGTCAAAAATGACAACTTCGGCAACAGATCCGGCGCAGAAAATGATGTTGTATACCATGCCCGTCTTTATTGCCTGGATCTCCAGTACATTCCCGGCAGGCCTTTCTCTGTACTGGGTTGTGTATAACGTAGTAAGTTGGGCCCAGCAATATTTTATCAATAAGCAGGCTGTGGTTGTGAAAGGGGAGGCTGGGAAAAGTTGAAGGTAATTGAGAAGACCGGGAAAACTATAGATGAAGCTGTTGAACTGGCGCTTAAAGACCTGGGGGCTTCCCGGGATGAGGTAGAAATCAGGATCATCAATGAACCCAGGAGGGGTTTTTTAGGCTTCCTGGGAGCAAAGCTGGCCCGGGTAGAAGTTACCTTAAAGGACGGACCGGCTCATAAAGCAGGGAAATTGTTGAAGAGTATTTTTAAATCTATGCAGCTCCAGGTAAATATGAATATAGAAGAAAAGGATCACGAAATACTCATTAACCTGGAGGGTAATGAACTGGGTATCCTTATCGGCCGAAGGGGTGAAACCCTGGATGCGCTTCAGTACCTGGTGAGCCTTGCGGTGAATAAAAATACGGAAACTCGTAAAAAAATCATTATAGATGTTGAAGGATATCGTAAGAGAAGGGAAGAAACACTGCAGAAACTGGCCTTGAAACTGGCAGATAAGGCCAAGCAGAAGGGGCGGAACGTGGTCCTGGAACCGATGACTTCCCAGGAAAGGCGCATTATTCACACGGTTTTACAGGGGCGTGACGACATCTACACCTTTAGTGAGGGAGAAGAACCCTGCCGGAAGATTGTTATATCACCGAAAAAATAATATTTAAACCCAGCGCGCAAGTGACGGCCCGCTGGGTTTAAAAATAGCTGCCGGAAGGTGCCAGAGTTGATTGAGGATACCATTGCTGCAATTTCCACTCCCCTGGGGGAGGGTGGAATCGGAATTGTACGCATAAGCGGGAAAAACGCTGCAGATATCGCGGGAAAGATATTCAGGCCCGGTTCAAAGATTAATTTTATAAATGAGAACCGCAGGCTTATCTACGGACATATTGTAGATGAGAATGAATTGGAGATAGACGAGGTTCTTTTATGCTATATGAAGGGGCCTCAAACATATACCAGGGAAGATATAGTGGAAATCCACTGCCACGGCGGTATTGTACCACTGCGCAAGGTGCTTGAACAGGTGCTGGCCAGGGGAGCCCGTCTGGCTCAACCAGGTGAATTCACCAAGCGGGCTTTTTTAAACGGGAGGCTGGACCTGGCCCAGGCGGAATCAATTATCGATATAATTCGCTCAAAGACAGACAGAGGCCTTAGTTTAGCTGTTTCTCAATTAAAGGGTAATCTTTCCAAAAGAATTACTGAAATACAAAATAGGATCCTTGGTCTGCTGGCCCGGGTGGAGGCAAACATAGATTTCCCGGAGGAAGACCTGGAAGAAACTGCCGGAGAGGCGATTATCCAGGAAGGAGAAGAGATTTTAAAGGAACTTGCAGAGATGATCAGCAGTGCCGATAAAGGAAGAGTATACCGGGAAGGGATCAGCACGATCATAATCGGCAATACAAATGTGGGAAAATCATCTCTCTTGAATGCCTTGCTCCGGGAAAACAGGGCCATAGTAACCGATATTCCGGGTACAACCAGGGACCTAATCGAAGAGATAATTAATATCCAGGGAATTCCTTTAAGGATAATTGATACGGCCGGTCTGCGGGAAACCACTGACTTTGTAGAAAAGATAGGTGTGGAAAGGACCAGGGAAACAATCGATAAAGCTGATCTGGTGCTGGTAGTACTTGACGCGATCCGGGGCTTAAACAGTGAAGACCGTGCTATTTTGGAATTGATCAAGGATAAGAAAGCATTGATCCTGATCAATAAGATAGATGTGGCCGAAGAAAAAATTCGCATCAAAGAAAGCGATGTCTGGAAGCTGGTGGAAAAGCCGGTTTTGTGGATTTCAGCACTAAAAGGGATCGGCATTGACCGTTTGGAAAAGGAAATTTTTGAGATGGTTACGGGAGGCCAGGTTACCGGATCAGATGCCGTGCTTGTTGCCAATATCCGTCACAAGGAAGTCCTGGAAAGGAGCGCCCGCCACCTGCAAGAAGCTATAAACGGGGCCCGTCAGGCATTGCCGGTGGATATTGTGGCAATTGACCTGCGGGAAGCCTGGGAAGCCCTTGGCGAGATTACCGGGTCAACAGCGACGGAGGACCTCCTGGACAGGATTTTTGAAGATTTCTGCATTGGGAAGTGAGGTGCCGGGTTTGGAGTATGATGCTGGAAGATACGATATCATTGTTGTGGGGGCTGGGCACGCCGGGTGTGAGGCGGGTCTGGCAGCAGCCAGGCTGGGTTGCCGCACCCTGGTCCTGACCCTGAACCTGGACTATGTGGCCCTGATGCCCTGCAACCCGGCTGTGGGTGGACCGGCAAAGTCCCAACTGGTCAGGGAAGTGGATGCTCTGGGGGGGGAAATGGCCTTGAATACGGATTATACCTCCATTCAGATGCGGCTTCTGAATACCGGTAAGGGACCGGCCGTCCAGGCCTTACGTGCCCAATCTGATAAATTGAGTTACCAGAACAGGATGAAGCAGACGCTGGAGAAACATCAAGGACTGTATTTAAAACAGGCCCTTGTGGAAAGAATATTAGTAAAAAATGGAAAAGTTTACGGTGTGGTGACCAGTACCGGTGCAAGATTTGAGGCCGGCGCCGTAATCCTGACCACAGGGACTTATCTAAAGGGAAGGATCATTATCGGAGACCTCTCTTATCCCGGGGGCCCAAATGGACAGTTCCCTGCCGTTAGCCTTTCCGAGAGCCTTAGGGATTTGGGTATTAAGCTGGGGCGTTTTAAGACAGGAACACCGGCCAGGGTTGCTAAAAGCAGCATCGATTTCAGCCGCATGACGATCCAGCCGGGTGATCAGAGGGTACATAATTTTTCCTATATGTCCGGCGTGAAGAGCCGCGAACAAATACCCTGCTGGCTTACCTATACCAACGAAAAGACCCACCGGATCATTTTGGATAATCTTTACCGGGCGCCCCTTTATACCGGTGCCATCCAGGGCAAGGGGCCGCGTTACTGCCCTTCCATTGAAACAAAGGTCGTACGTTTTTCGGACAAGCCGGCTCACCAGGTTTTTATTGAACCAGAGGGAAAAAATACTGATGAAATGTATGTGCAGGGCATGTCCACCAGCCTGCCGGAGGATGTGCAGCTGGCTATGCTCCGTACCCTACCGGGCCTGGAGAGAGTAGAAATGACGCGGCCGGGCTATGCCATTGAATATGATTACGTGGTGCCCACCCAGTTAAAACTGTCTCTGGAGGTAAAGTCAATACCGGGGCTTTTTACGGCGGGGCAAATTAATGGTACCTCCGGCTATGAAGAGGCGGCGGCCCAGGGTATTATAGCCGGAATCAACGCCGTCCATTATCTTAAAAACAAGGAACCCTTTATTCTAAGCCGTTCTGAAGCTTATACAGGGGTTATGATTGACGATCTGGTAACCAAAGAAATTGACGAGCCCTACAGGATGCTGACTTCAAGGGCGGAATTCAGGCTTTTACTGAGGCAGGACAATGCTGATTTGAGGCTGACTGAGAAAGGATACCAGATTGGGCTTGTTACACCGGAACGCTACAAGTCCTTTGAGCGAAAAAAGAAGTTGATTGATGCGGAGAAGGAAAGGCTGGAGCGGACAGTAGTGCCTGTGACCGAAGAAGTAAAGCGGATTTTAGCAGAAATGCAAACCGCCCCTATTCCCCAACAGGGTTCATCACTGGCCGGGCTGCTCCGGCGCCCGGAAATGACCTATGAAAAGATCCTGCAACTTCCACTGGAACATCCCCCACTGCCGGAGGAAGTACGCGAACAGGTTGAGATTCAGGTCAAGTACGAAGGCTATATCAAAAAGCAGGAAGCCCAGGTGGAGCGCTTCAGGCGGCTGGAAGAAAAGAAAATTCCAGATGATCTGGATTACAACAAGGTCAGGGGCTTATCGGCAGAAGCAAGGGAAAAACTGGAATTATTTAGGCCCAGGTCCATTGGCCAGGCCAGCCGCATTGTCTCGGTGACTCCGGCGGATATTTCCGTTTTGTTAATTTATCTGGAACAGCGGCGGAGGCAAAATAAGGAACAGAACTAAATAATAAATTGTAACTATTTTCCAAATACTAACATTAGTGAAATCTAAGTCAGGGGGGAAGGCGTGGGCTTTTTAAAACGAAATCTTTTCGGCTTGCAGTGGGAAACCTTGCCAGGCGCCGGGAAGCTATGAGCATCTTGCTGGATACCCTTGTTCAGGGTGCCCTTAAAATGGGGCTTGAATTATCCCAGGAACAGGTGGGGCTGTTTAAGGAATACTACAGGTTCCTGGCTGAGGCAAACAAGAGTATCAACCTGACGTCAATTCTGGATGAAAAGGATGTTGCCGTAAAGCATTTTTTAGATTCATTGAGTTGTTTTAATGTTATTGCTCTGGAAGACGGGATGAGTTTAATAGACATCGGAACGGGTGCGGGTTTTCCAGGCGTGCCAATAAAGATTTACCGGCCAGGACTTAAGGTAACACTACTTGAATCGGTGGAAAAGAAAGTACGTTTTCTAGAAGGATTAATCTCATCTCTGGGCTTAAGGGATATAGAGGTTGTCCACGCCAGGGCTGAGGATTTCGGACGGGATCCAGCCCAAAGGGAAAAATGGGACCGGGTGGTGTCCCGGGCCGTTGCCTCCCTGGCGGTGCTGGCCGAATACTGTCTGCCCTTTCTTAAAGTTGAAGGTTACTTTGTGGCTATGAAAGGGCCCAAACTGGAGGAAGAACTGAAAAAGGCCGGGAATGCCCTGCTTCTTCTAGGAGGCAGGGTGGATAAAATAATGGGCTTAAAGCTTCCCTTTACAGGGGAGGAGAGAAAACTCGTGCTTATCAGAAAAACAGGACCAACTCCCGGGAAATACCCGAGGCGTGCCGGCATACCGCAAAAAAGGCCGCTGTAAAATAGGCGTCAGAGATGATTTGGGAAAAAACTCTCTTTTAAAAAAAAACCCCCAAAGGGGTTATTCTTATTTTTAGACTACCGGTAGGGTTATGGTTAAACTGATAAAATTAACCTTAGGAAGGATCTCCACAGGAAAATGTTGAATAGTAGGACCTGGAGAAGTAACGTTCTTTTGTCAGGGAAAAAATCAGATATTGTTATATAAAAATAAAAACGGCTGCACAAAACCGGGAGGTGAAAAATCATCGGGAAAACCATAGCAATAGCCAACCAGAAGGGAGGTGTGGCCAAGACTACGACGGCCGTTAATCTGGGCGCGTGGCTCTCCCTGATGGGGCAAAAGGTTCTGTTGGTTGATATTGATCCCCAGGGGAATGCTACCACCGGGGTAGGTGTTGATAAAAACAGTCTGCAGTGCTGCATTTATGACCTTTTGATTAACGGCATGAATGTCAGGGACGTAATTGTATCCAGTGCCGTGGAAAACCTTGACCTTATTCCGGCAACCATTGAGCTGGCCGGGGCGGAAGTTGAGCTCGTTAATGTGGCCGGCAGGGAAAGTGTTCTAAAAAATGCCCTGGCGGAAATCAGGGATGAATATGATTATATTTTTATCGACTGTCCGCCTTCCCTGGGTTTGTTGACGATAAATGCTTTAACGGCGGCGGATTCCGTGATCATCCCCATACAGTGTGAGTATTACGCCCTGGAGGGCTTGAGCCAGTTGATGAATACAATCAGGATGGTTCAGGAGCGTCTGAATAAGAAGCTAAGTCTTGAAGGTGTGCTGTTGACCATGTTTGACGGAAGGACAAACCTGGCCATTCAGGTGGTGGATGAAGTAAAAAAATACTTCAAGGAAAAGGTCTATAAAACAATAGTGCCGAGAAACGTGCGGATTAGCGAAGCGCCTAGCCACGGCAAACCGGTTATGGTCTACGACAGGCGTTCCCGCGGAGCCGAGGCATACCGGGAGTTAGCCGAGGAGGTGATGGGAGTTGGGTAAACAGCGCAGAGGGTTAGGTAAGGGCCTGCAGGCATTGATTCAGAGTACGGAAGAAAGCGGTGGCAGCGATCGGTTAAAGGAGATAGATATTGATGAGATAAAGCTGGCTCCTCACCAGCCTAGACAGATGTTTGACCCTGATAAGCTTGCTGAGCTGGCTGCCTCAATCAAAAAACACGGAGTCATCCAGCCGATTGTGGTAAGGCCCCTCCAGTCAGGCGGTTATGAGTTGATTGCCGGTGAGAGGCGCTGGCGGGCTTGCAAATCTCTGGGCTACCGGAAAATACCGGCGGTGGTCAAGGAATGCCAGGACTTGGAGGCGTCCGCTGTTTCGCTTATTGAAAATATCCAGCGGGAAGATTTGAATCCCCTGGAAGAGGCCCTTGCCTACCACCAGCTAATGGATAATTACGGGCTGACCCAGGAGGAAGTCTCGGAGAGGGTTGGCAAAAGCAGGTCCTTTGTGGCAAATATGGTCAGGCTCCTGGGGCTCCCCAATGAAGTCAAGGATATGCTTGCCTCGGGGCAGTTGAACGCCGGCCATGCCAGGGCGCTCCTGGCCATTCAGGATGGAAAAAAGCAGGTGGCGGCAGCCGGAAAAATAGTGCGTTTAAATCTTAACGTGCGCCAGGCTGAAAGCATGGCCCGGGCCCTTTCTCAGAAAAAAGACAAACAAAAAAAACGTGAAACAATCCTGGATGAAGATAGGATAGAGGTGGAAGCAAAACTTAAAAACCGTTTAAGGGCGACGGTCAAGTTAAAAGAAAAGGCCGGGGGAAGAGGAATATTGGAGATCCATTTCAAAGGTGAGCAAGAATTACAAAGGATCCTGGGGCTTCTAATGGGAGATAAAGAATAATGTTTCACGTGAAACATTTTGGTGCAGCACCGGTAATGTTTCACGTGAAACATTTTTCTGACCAGGCCAGACAGGGCCTGCAAATCACTGCTAAGAAAATGTTTTTCAATACTAATTCCTTAAAAAATTTAACGTTGGTTATTAGCCGGCTGTTAAATGAATATATCTAAGTCTTTTGAAAGTGCCATACTTGTGCTCAGATAATGCAGAGATTATAAAAAAGTACCTTCCGCCCTGGGAAGTATTGTTAAAACTGATATATGGTAATTTATTTACATAAAATCTGAAATGCTTCGGGTATTAAAGTAGCTTTTCTTTTCTGTAGTATATATAAACTGGAACTAAAATAACCATAGAAATACATAACACTATCCACATGGCTGCTTGCAAAGTAGTAATTTTTATTATTTTTCTATCAGTCCAGATGAACCATGCTATAAAGAAACTATTAACAAGATAAAGGAAAATCGCCATATAAACAAGGACATTTATAGACATGGTAGAACCTCCATAATCCAGTTTCTTCATCTTATTGGTGGCACCGAGGTTTGTGTGTCCAACAGCTGGCATAAGCATTAAATTTCCACCCGGTACATATATCCTTTAACCGACAGGTTATGTCACGGCTACATGTCTGTACGAAGAAAAATTTTGTCTTAAAGGACGAACTGGCTTTTATTGGCTTAGCTTCAACTTAACTAAAGTAATCAAACGTCCGGCTGGTAGGGCAGCTTAGGACAAACTGCGGGCCAGCACAGTTCTACTTGAACCTGAACCGTTTGATATAAGCAAATATTGGCCGCCGGCCCTAGCTCAAGAAATGCTTGGCTATCTGCTAGTAATTGATGTCCTCTAAATCAAGATTATCCTCCCACAGTTGTTGCAGTAATTCTGTAAGATCCAACCTGTTGAGGGTTATTTCATTCTCAATGCGCAGGGAAGTAACCAACTAAGCGAGGCAAGGATGGGAAAATCATCAACACTTCATACCAATTAAGCTTCTTTAGCATTCTCCATGGGGAATAATTAGCTTTTTCTTTTACCGACAGTACGTTGGAGAGAACACCAGTTACGATTCATTACGAAGGAAGTTTTGAGGAAAGTTCTCCAATGTAGACAAATTGTTAATAGTTACAAGTGGGCAGTTGTTCCCAGGCATCCAGAATGTCGAATGCGATGATGTGATCGTTAAACTGGCTTTACCTCATGAGAACGCTTAGAGCCAAATTAACCGTAAATCTCTTGACGGAAATTTATGTCATATTTTTTTGGCGCTGTAGACGAGGTACTTTGCTTCGCGTACCGGGGTATCTAGCAGTCCTACTATGTCAAAACCGGACAAATCCCTTGGCAGACATACCCCTCTACACATCCACTTCAACCTTAACTATTTAACCAACAAGACCGCTTAATGAGGTGCTTTTTACTATAGCAACCATATTTGCTTCCTAAGTAAAACATGTAAATGACCTTCAATTAAATTAATGTAAATTCCTGCATATAATTCATAAACTTCATATAATTCATAAACTTACAAATTATTCTTATAAATTTCTAAAGAATGGTTTCAATAATGTATCAAATAAATTTCATTAATAAATAAAAGTACAAAGCTGGCTAAGTAGAAAAGTGCCCATAAATTACCAAAACCAGAGAATCTTCAAATGAAGAGTACAAAGCGATTGGGAAAGCGATAGATATCCGGAGCATCCTGAATACTGAAATATTAACCAGATTCTAGCCTGACATATATACTGCCGCAAAAAAAGAAAAGTGCTCTCTAAACCGTTGAAATTCAATGGCTTGAGAGCTTTTTACAATTTTCTAAGTGTTAAACTCGGGGAAAAATGTTTAGGTGCGATGGTCTGGTTTAAAGAAAAAGCCAGGCAAAAAAATAATGGATATCCTTTTCAAAAGGTGAACAAGAAATACAAAGGATACTGGGCTTCTGCTGGGAGATTAGGAATAATGTTTCACGTGAAACACTTTTTGTCCAGCAACAAAATTGTTTCACGTGAAACATTCTTGTCCAGGCCAGAAAGGGCCTGCAAAATCACTTTTAAAACAGTGTTAAAGCAACGTTCAGATCCTCCCCTACGGCACTTATGAGCCGGCAGAATACATCAATGAATACACCAAGAATAAACCAAACCTTTTGAATCTACCATCCCTTGCGGTGGACACTGCAATGGTCATGGTTTACTATTGCCTAAGCATCAACGGTATCAACGCTCCCCACGTTCCTGCTCCTTTATCTTTTCAATGGCGCTGCGCTGCGCTGCAGCGTAAACCTCCTTAAGAGGGGTTCCGGTTTCGGAGGCAATCCGCTTGCAATCTTCAAACTCCGGGGCCAGTTGTATAAGTGTTTCAGGCCCTGCGTAGCCGGCCTTCACGGTTACTTCTCCATAAGGGGTGGGAACCTGGAAGAAGCCGCGCTGGAGAACCCTTCTTGTTTCCTCGTGTATGCGAACGCCAAGGGTAGTTGATTCCTTAAAAATGATCTTCAGAATTTGCTCCAGCTTTTCCCCCCTGCAGAGAACTTTCAGCAGGTTGGCCGGCCGCCCTTTTTTCATGTAGATAGGGATTAAAAATGCATCCAGGGCACCCGAGGCAAGGAGTCGTTCAATCAGGTAGGGAAAAAACTCCGGGTTCATATCATCTATGCCCGTTTCTATAACCAGGACTTTCTCCTGTTTGCCGATGGAAGGTTCAGACTGGGGAATAGAGCCGTAAAGGACACGGACCACGTCTCTCCCCTGGTTATCACCGAAGGCGCCGTAACCTGTTTTTTCCAGATCTATTTCGGGCAGCTCACCGTATTCGTTTGTGATCCGGGCAAGTATAGCAACTCCTGCGGCTGAGACATAAACAGAGGGACTGCTTGCAGCCTTTACCGCAGCTCCCTTCGCCAGTTCCAGGACCAGGTGGGAGGTCCCGTCCTTTGCGCCTTCCAGGGGGGGCGGTCCGATGGGAACCGGCGAGGCTACAACCCGGGGAAAGCCCAGTTGTTTCAAAGCGGTGAAGACGCCGGCAGCCAGGATCGCCGTTTTAATGGCCTCTGCAGGCGAAACGGTGATCTCTTCCGGGGGAAGGCCTTCCAGCCTGGAGCGGGCAGCAAGTTCCAGTTGGAATATTTTTTTAAGCCGGTCATGGGTAGTGTTCTTAGTGTTTTCTTTCAGACAGAAGGTTTTAATAAACTCCCCGGCGGCTGTCGCCTGCCCGCCCTGCGGGAGGTCCAGGACTGTCCTCAGGGCGGCCTGGCGGGAACCTTTATGAAAGGAAAGATTAAATGAAAAATTAAATGTGCTTATAATCTCCTGCTGCAATTCCCCAATTAGCTTCTCCCGGTCAAGGCCCAGGTCCACAAGCGCTCCCAGAAGCGCTCCTCCACTTAGGCCTGCTGTGCAGTCAATATAGATAATCTTCAAGACAAATTCCTCCAGTAAGATGATTTCCTTAATCACTTTAGTATAACTTATTTTGCTGTTTTCGATCATTATCCGTAGCTCCCTGGGCACTATTTTTTTGTTTTTCTCATGGATCCAGGTATAAGAGGATCTGCCGGCCGGGCATGAATTTATATAAACGAGCTGGCGTCGTGCTTTTTAACGACTACAGAAAGGGGTGGGAATTTGTTTAAAGACCGTGTGGATTCCGGGCGGCAGCTGGCTGATAAACTGGCCCCCTATAGCAAAGGAAAGGGGATCGTGCTGGCCATCCCCAGGGGTGGTGTGGTGGTTGGTTACGAGGTTGCCCGGAGGCTGGGTTATCTGATGGACCTGATCATCCCCCGCAAAATAGGCTCCCCCCAAAACCCGGAAGTAGCCATCGGCGCAGTGACCCAGGACGGAACCAGTATTGTTGACCACCGCCTGGTCAGCCTCCTGGGTATAACCCGGGGGGAGCTGGAGGAAAGAAAGAACGACGTAATTAATGAAATCAAGCGCCGGATGGATTTGTACGGGGCGGGAAGGATGCTGAGCCGTTTTCAGGGGGGACAGATCATTTTGGTGGATGACGGTGTAGCAACCGGACATACAATGCTTGCTGCCCTGCGTACTGCCCGGAATTACCAGCCGGAGGAGTTGGTTGTGGCTATTCCCGTGGCGCCCCGGGATACACTGGAAACCCTGGAAAAAGAGGCGGACCGTGTAGTCTGTCTCTTTGTTCCGGAGTGTTTTTACGCAGTGGGTCAGTTCTATGAAAGATTCGAGCAGGTCGAAGACTTTGAAGTTAAGGAAATCCTCATGAGATTACAGAAGGAAGGCTTAGGGTAAGGGATTGAAGGCTGGGCATAAAAAGCGTTTTCTACCGGGCTGCCTGCATAAAGGGATTAAATTAAGGATATTTTATAACCGTTCCTTGAGGAAGGAGAACTGAAAAATAAAGGTGAGGTGACATAGCTTGATGAAAAAGATTATAGCTGTTGAAGAGGGTCTTTCCCAGATCAGAAGCGCACTGGAAGAAGAAGGGTACGTTGTGGTCAAGCCTGGGACATCTCAGAGGATAGACGCTACTGTAATCACGGGAATGAGTGAGAATATAATGGGCATGCAGGATACCACGGACAAGTCTATGGTTATTGATGCTTCTGGGAAAACGGCCGACGAGGTTCTGAATGACTTGAAGCGGCGCTTTAGGCAGCTTTCCTAAGCATAATGTAAAAGCAACAGGAGAGGACATGCCCGGGGTTTAGACCCCCCGGGCACTCTGTTTGTGGAACTCGGTAATGGTTTTTGTCAGGCCGCTGACGATAACATCAGCAAGACGCATCACCAGGTTCAGGCGTGTATTCTGCAGGACCAGGTATTCCATAAAGCCTCCTACATTGACGACCCCGGTAATATGAACCTGGCCCACCGGAGGAAGCTCTTTATTTACCCCCGCTCCGGGCTGCAGGGAGCCGTTGCCCAGTTGAATGCTGCCCACGTTTTCCAGACGTCCCAGGCAGGCATCTACGGCAATAATGAAGGGGTTTTTGAAATACGTGTTTATTTCCTGGAGTGTTTCCCTGAGATTGCTGGCATGTACAGGTTTGTCCAGGGTGCCGTAGACTATAAAAAAGTCTTGGTTCAGCTGGTCCATCTTGGTACCCACCAGAGGTCCCAGGCAGTCTCCCGTTGAACGATCGGTACCGATACAGAGCAGGATTATTGGCCTTTCTGGACTAAGACCGGATTGTCGCAGCCTGTTGCCCAGATCCCAGGCGAATTTACTGGCTGCCATCGGATCCTCTATGTTAATCCGGGTTTTCCCCGGGCTCTGTTCAGCATGGGCAGTATTTAATGCGTTCATCCTTTAACCTCACCCCTTGAAAAACACAACTAATATATTTATTGCCACCCCAGGGGGCAGTTATTCCCCGGGGTAAAATTTTTTTGGTCAGCCCGTCGGGGCAATTGCATAGTATTGCATCAGAGTGAATTTGAGGTTGGCCAGGGGGGAGGCGGGCATGGGCTGGTTGAAGGGGGATTTCTGGCTTTTGGCCAAAATCTCAACAGCTTATATCGGTGCCGTTATAGGAGCAGGATTTGCTTCAGGTCAAGAAATCATGCAGTTTTTTATTTTACACAGCGGCAAAGGGCTGGCAGGTGCAGCCCTGGCCACATTTCTCTTCGCTTATCTGGGCGGGCTGGTAATGTTTCTTAGTATTAAAATCAAAACCGCCAATTATAAGGAGTTTCTGAATTTCTTGCTGGGGCCGCGCTTGGGTAAATTGATGGACGGCCTCAGCCTTTTCATGTTGTTAGGGGGTTTGAGCGTGATGCTGGCCGGAAGCGCAGCTGTTTTTGGGGAGCATTTCGGATTGCCGGTAAGGGCTGGTACATGGGTGGTGGTCATTTTGACCTCACTGGTTATCCTGGGCGGTCTGGAAGGAGTGATGACTGCTAACGTTTTTCTGGTTCCCTTGAAACTGCTGGCAGTTTTTTTGATTTCCCTGACGGTCCTTGGGGTGGGCGGTTTGCCTGAGCTACACCAGTTGCCGAGGGAGCCTGCCGGGGGAGTGGCGGGAAACTGGCTTGTAGCGGGCTTTCTGTACGTATCCTACAACATGGTTGTTCCTGTAGCGGTTCTTTCCTCTCTAGGGCGCTCTGTTTCCTTGAAACTGGGTATTGCCGGGGGAGCCCTGGGAGGGTTCCTAATTGGCCTTGCCGTCTTTCTTGTCACCCTGGCCGGGCTGGCCCACATGCCGGAGGCAGCCTCTTATCAAATTCCCCTTCTTTATTTGACCGGGCTGCTGGGATCCCTTTTCAGTCAGGTCCTTGGCATCTTAATTTGGCTGGCCATTCTTACCACGGCCATTGCCGATGCCCACGGCTTCGCCAGCCGGATGGCTCCCGGAGGAAGCAGCTTATACCGCTTTTGGGGAACCGGCGCCTGTTTGCTGGCCCTGCCCCTTTCCGGACTTGGTTTTTCCGGTCTTGTCCGCGTGCTTTATCCTTTGTTCGGCTGTGCCGGCCTTGTTCTACTATTGGGACTTTTACTGCTTCCCTTTACCATTTATTTCCGAAAAGTTAAAAAAAACTTCACACTTTAAAAGGGATTCATATATATTATAGGAAATAATTGATTGAAAGGAATGGGGAAACCGTGAACTGGCTGGACTGGATGATTGTTATTATTATTGTCCTTTCCGCCCTGGGAGGACTGCGCAGCGGCTTTTTGAAAAGCGTCGCAGGGCTTGCCGGTATGGTTATCGGTCTGGTAGTTGCCTTTGCTTACCACCGCCCTCTCGCTGCCTACCTTACCAGCAGGTGGAACGTGCAGGACAGACTACAGCCCATGCTGGAAAAATTTTTAAAAAACTTGATTCCTGGAAATGAAACCCTGACCTACGTGTCATACCCGGAGAGTTCGGTTGCTGCTTTGCCTGTGGCGTCAAACCCGCTGAATCCCCTTGGTGATCAGCTAATGGAAGTTTTTACTTCAGGTATTCTGGAGGTTTTATGCTTCCTAATCCTGCTCTTTGCTACTCTTTGGGGTGCCAGTCTGGTCGGGAGCATCCTAAATAAAATTGCCAACTTCAGCTTTTTGGGGCTGCCCAACCATCTTGGAGGCTTCTTGTTCGGACTGGTGCGGGGGATCATCATCGTGATGGTCATTCTGATGCTGATGTCGCCCTTCCAGCGGGGCTATGTTGTTCCCGGTGGTGAATCCGGATCTCCCGGGATATCACTGCCCCCCGGAAAGGCCTTCCAGGATTCAGTTTTATTGCCCTATTTTGAACCTATCTTCGATGCCATCCAATATCCCCTACCGGGCAGTTCAAAAGAAGTGCAGGACGAATTATGGCAGGTACCGGTGACGGAGGCCAATAAGGATTTAAACAGAGTTCTGCTACCCTGGGAAAGAGCATAACATTTCCGTATATTTTAGGGTAGACTTAATTGTGACTAACAATAATAAACTGTGAAAAGACATCATAAGATCGCAGCAGTGGAATGTTTAATCATCACTTATTACACTTATTAGGAGATGGAGGATACGCAATGAACACAGCTAAAGAGCAGCACCCGGCTGCCCGGTTGGCCTGCGGCAGGCGTAATGTCTGGGATCTTCTGAGTGCAGTAGAAAAAAACCAAACCATGGCTTTTGCCGAAGAATACAAACAATTTCTTGATGCCGGCAAGACAGAGCGGGAAGTTATAACAATATCCGAAAACCTGCTAAAGAAGGCAGGTTTTCGGAATCTGCCGGAATGTACCAGTCTTAAGCCGGGGGACAAGGTTTACACAATAACCAGGCGGAAAGCCCTGGTGGCAGCTGTTCTCGGCAGGAATCCCCTGGTAGAGGGGCTGCATCTACTGGGCGCCCACATCGACAGCCCCCGCCTGGATTTAAAACCCCTGCCCCTCTATGAGGAAGAGGAGCTTGTCTTCTTGAAAACCCACTATTACGGTGGTATTAAAAAATACCAGTGGCTTTCGATTCCCCTTGCCCTGCACGGCGTGGTTGTTAAAAATGATGGTTCAAGCATTCAGGTGATTATCGGTGAGAATCCCGGAGATCCTGTTTTTACTGTCAACGATTTGTTGCCCCACCTGGCCAAGGACCAGATGGAGAAAAAAATGATGGACGCAGTGCCCGGCGAAAGCTTGAATATCCTGGTCGGTAGTATTCCTCTCCAGGATGTAGAATTGAAAGAACGGTTCAAGCTGGCCGTGCTGGATCTGCTTTACCGGAATTATGGACTTGTTGAGGAGGATTTCGTCAGTGCGGAACTTGAACTGGTTCCCGCCTGGCCTGCCAGGGACATCGGGCTGGACCGGAGCTTTGTGGGAGGTTATGGCCAGGACGACCGTGTCTGTGCATATACGGCCCTGAGGGCCTGTCTGGATATATCTGCTCCGGAACGGACGGCAGTGCTTGTGCTGGCCGACAAAGAGGAAATCGGGAGTACCGGTAATACAGGGATGACCGCAGCGTTTTTGGCAAACGCCATAGCTGAAATCGGGTCCCGCTATAGCCCTTACTTCAGTGAGCTGGATTTACGCAGGACCCTGGCTAACTCAAGGGCCCTGTCAGCTGATGTAAACGTTGCCCTGGATCCCAATTACGTGGATGTTATAGAGAAGCGGAACACGGCCAGAGTCGGCGGCGGGTTGGTTATCACCAAGTATACCGGTACGAGGGGTAAATCCGGCACCAATGACGCCCATGCCGAAATGGTTGCCTGGGTCCGGCAACTCTTCAACCGCTCCGGAATCATCTGGCAAACGGGTGAACTGGGCAAGGTGGACCAGGGCGGGGGCGGCACTATCGCCCATTTTTTGGCTGCCCACGGGATGGACGTGCTGGATTGTGGCGTCGGTTTACTCGGTATGCATTCTCCCTTTGAAGTAGCCAGTAAGGCTGATATCTATATGGCTTATAAGGGATACAGGGCTTTTTTAGCTAGCCATTAAACTCAGCGGCTCAGGTTTGTTGACGCCTGAGCCGCTGGGCAGTATGTCTAGGAGGGTTTTTAAATTGCCTAGGTTTTTTGTTGGAGATGTTGTCAAGACCAGGAAGACTCACCCCTGCGGTGGTGACCTGTGGGAAGTCCTCCGCACAGGTGTGGATTTCCGGATCAAGTGTTTGAAATGTGGCAGGGTCCTCTTGCTTCCCAGGCCTAAGTTTGAAAAATCCGTGAAGGCGGTGGTCCAAACTGCTGGGCCGTGCCAAAACGGCAATAATCAGTGAACCTACCGGGAAAGTTACGGTAGGTTAATCTATTAAAAAGGACCACTTAAAAACTACAACCTAATCTGAGATCCGGTAGGTCCAGTTGATCCCGTTATTATTATCCCAGTTTTCCCTGTTGTCCTTAAAACAAAAGTTCAGCTGATTACCTTCCTGAAGATAAACCACTTTTTCCCAGCCGGCCTGGGTTTGTTCCATTGGCTGGTCACTGGTGGAACTCCAGTTTTGCTGGTTGCCGTAACCGCAATGCAGGTAGATACGTTCTGCTCCTTTTTCCGACAACATGCCATTATAAAGGATACTCACTTTTTTGCCGTCTTCCGTAAGGGGTTTTACCTGCACCCCACGGATGGGTTCTGAATACCTGAAAGGCTTTATTGAATTCAAAGGCTCACCTCCGTTATTAGTTTTATTTAATTTATTTTATTGTGCTCGAATATCAGGGGATTATGAGTGAAGGGCCGGCTTTAAGCGGCCAATTTTAGGTTAGTGTAAAGTTATTGTAGGAGTTTTACAGACAAAAAGAGAAGATATCACCGTCCTG
>LFSA01000062.1 GCA_001512635.1 Pelotomaculum sp. DTU098
AGGACGGTGATATCTTCTCTTTTTGTCTGTAAAACTCCTACAATAACTTTACACTAACCCTTTTGCCTTCTGCATCCAATTTTAGATATCCATTTTTAGATATCCATTATTTCCAGGGGAAAGAGTTCAAAGGGATCGTCAACTTCCATCAGGTGATAGATACTGAAACGGTAAACCTCCCCTCCCCTGAAATCCGAGGGAGAAAATGGAAAGGCCAGGTTCCCTGCTGTGGCCACACGGCCCGGGTAGCTGCAGTGAAGCATGGTGGAACGGGCAAAACCGCAAATGGTGTCCGCCAGTTCCTGGGTCCCGGCAATTGCTTCAATAAGAATACCCAGTTCGTGGCAGGTGGTTTCTTTATTCCGTTCGAAATTGCCCATCACACCATTGCGCCCGTACAGCTTGAAGTCCAGGAAATAATCATCGACATGGCTGAAATTATCCCGGACCCTTTCCCGCACGGAGTCAAGAACATAATCTATTTCCCTCACCATAACCGGGTCGCGGCAACCGGCAAGGGAGATTGTCCTGTAACCCGCCTTCCTCACACCCTCCAGTTTAACACAATAAGAATCTGAGGGAATAAAACTGCTGCCTGTCACCCGGACCCGGCTTTCGCTAACCTGTTCAAAACTTGCTTTCTTAAGGTTGAGGCACCCTCCGGGACCGGGCAGCAGCACGGGGTCCGCCTTTTCGTAAAGGGTGTGGGCGGCTACGGAGCTCACAGTGCAGCGCCTCTGCGGGTTTAAAGGCTCCACTTCAAAAAAGCTTTCGGTCAAAATGCCTAAAAGGGAGTCGCTGCCGCTTCCCGGGCTTGCTGCAATAGCACCGCACTCCAGGATTTTACCCAGGTGAATGGCAAGTCCAGGATCAAAGCCTCGTCTAATGGCCTGGGCAGCAAATACTGCGGGATCATAAGCCCGCCCGGCCAAAACTACGTCCGCACCGGCATCCAGAGCGCCTATCAAAGGCTCGACCCCCATCTGCCCCACAATTCTTGCCGAAGCGTCCAAATCCTCTTCAGTCAAGGGCTGTGCAGGGCCCAGGGGATGCACCTTGCCCGATCGCAGGGACTTCCTGACCCTTTCCCGGTCCACTTCTGCATGGACAAGCGCCAGCCTGAAGTGAAGTCCCCGCTCCCTGGCAATCTCCCTGACCAACTCGACATCCCTTTGAAGGTGGGGACGGCCGCCGCTCCCTCCTGACGTACCGATGAGCAGCGGGATTTTCCGGCTCACCGCCGCTTCCAGCAAGAATTCCAGATCCCTTTTAACCGCACCCCGGTTTGTGAAAGACACGCCGGCACCCAGGTAATACGGCCCCGGATCAGTTGAACCGGCATCCACCGCAATCACGTGGGGCTCCCGCTTGAGACCTTCTTTAAAGGATTCAACAGGGAAACCATAGCCCAGGATTGCTGTGGGTGACAGTATGCGCAGTTCGTCCACCCAAACACCTCCAAGTTTTCTAAAGACAACATGCTATCCCTACAATATCTTATCGGGCGGAAAAAGAAAAGACTATTATATTGCTGAAATTCGACTAAAATAAGAATCAAAACCGGTTATCTTAAATTACATGAGGGTCGTTTTGCCTGGTGAGCAGGATTCACCGCTAATCAGGAGAAATACCTTTTAGTATTTAAATTTCCAAAAATTAAAAGGGAGAGCTTTGTCATGAAATACGTTGTTTTACTGGGCGATGGTATGGCCGACGAAAAAATTGCCGCACTGGATAACAAAACCCCCCTGCAGTACGCCAACACACCCAACATGGATTACCTGGCTACCCATGGCGTTATTGGCATGGCCCGAACGGTTCCCGAAGGTTTCCAGCCGGGTAGCGACGTGGCCAATCTTTCCGTGCTGGGCTACAATCCCAAAGAATACTATACAGGACGCTCCCCCCTGGAAGCGGTAAGTATGGGCATTGAACTGAAGGATGAGGATGTTGCCTTCCGCTGCAACCTGGTAACACTTTCTGAAGAGGAAAAATACGAAGAAAAGAAAATGGTGGACTACAGCGCAGACGAGATCCCTTCCGCAGAGTCCGGGCAGTTAATGGCTGAAGTCAACAAAAGGCTGGGCAGCGAGCAGCTGAAGTTTTATCCCGGCTTCGGCTTCAGGCACCTGCTGGTCTGGACAGGGGGACACCCTGACGTAAAGTTAACACCTCCCCACGATATTTCAGGACGGGTTATCAAGCCTTATTTGCCGCAGGGCTGGGGCAGTGAGATCCTATTTAACCTGATGAAGGCAAGCAATAGCTTCCTGCCCGGGCATCCGGTCAACAAGAAGAGATCTGAAGCAGGCCTGAGGCCTGCCAATTCCATCTGGTTCTGGGGCCAGGGCAAGCGGCCCGCACTCCCAAAATTCAAGGACAAGTTTGGGTTGTCCGGATCAGTGATTTCCGCAGTCGATTTAATTAAAGGGATTGGTATCTGCGCGGGACTGGACGTGGTAAAACTGGAAGGCGTTACCGGTACCGTAAAAACCAACTACAAGGGAAAGGTACGGGCCGCCCTGGCGGAGCTTCATAAGGGCAAGGATTTCGTTTATATCCACGTGGAGGCGCCGGACGCTGCCGGGCACAGGGGAGAGCCGGAGACCAAGATCCGCGCCATAGAAATGGTGGATGAAATGCTGGGAATGTTAATGGAGGGACTGAAGGGTTTTCAAAACTACAAAATCTTGTTGCTGCCGGATCATCCCACCCCCCTCCGGACCATGACCCATTCCAGCAACCCGGTTCCCTTTGCTATCTATGCCGGGGATTCTCCGAAGGCGAAAAGCCGGACCTTTGATGAGGATTCCGCGGCCGCATCCGGCCTGTATCTCACCGGGCATACCTTGATGGACTTTTTTGTCAACTACAAAAACTAGGGTAAAGGAAGTTGCTGAGTCTGTTCAGAAAGTAGGCACTTTCACCCTTCTGCTGGTGCCGCCCCAGCAGCATGGTGTCAATCCTGAAAAGGGCTAGGCTACAAGACTACCATACAATAAGTTGATAAGTTGGTGTCAGGCACCTTCGGTGTGGGGTAAAGGAAGTAATGGTTCCAAGCTGAAAGTAGAGAATTTGCCGGTGCCACCCAGGCTACAAGGGTGTCAATCCTGAAAAGGGCTAGGCTACCATGCTACCTACCATAAGTTGATAAGTTGGTGTCAGGCACCTTCGGTGCCCCTTCGGCACCATAAGTTGGTGTCAGACACCTTCGTCATGAGGCACCCAGGGCACCCCTTATCTACTGGCAAAAGGCCTGTCTCAGGCACTCAGGCACCTTCGGCACCCGAGGCACCCAAGGTGATTGGCACCCGGTGATTATCATCAAAATATTATCACTGGCAGGAGGGCTGTCAAACTGCCTGCAAAAAATGATTGATATAATTGTTATAGCGCTTATTGATATTTGGGGAGTGTTATGCTATGATCGGAGCTATTTGCGGGGATATTATCGGGTCAGTATTTGAGTGGAACAATATTAAGACAGAGGATTTCCCCCTGTTTAGCCCTAAATCAACCTTTACGGACGATACGGTGCTTACAGTGGCGGTAGCTGACTGCCTTCTGAGCGGCAAGGATTATGCGGTTGCGCTTAAAGAGTACGGGCGAAAATACCCCTCTGCCGGTTACGGGGGTATGTTCTACAGGTGGATGTTTTCAGAAGCGGCGGAGCCCTACAATAGCTACGGCAACGGGTCAGCCATGCGTGTCAGCCCGGTAGGGTTCGCCTTCAATACCATGGACCAGGTGCTGGAAGAGGCAAAAAGATGCGCGGAGGTTACGCACAACCACCCGGAAGGGATTAAAGGTGCCCAGGCGGCTGCCGCAGCCATCTACCTGGCCAGGCAGGGGGAGAGCAAGGATAAAATTAAAGAATATATATCCAACAAGTTCGGGTATAACCTAAACCGGACTCTTGCAGAAATCCGCCCCTCCTATGTTTTTGACGTGACCTGCCAGGGCTCGGTGCCGGAGGCGATCATATCCTTTTTAGAGTCCAACAACTATGAGGATGCTGTCCGGAAGGCTATATCAATTGGCGGTGACAGCGATACCATCGCCTGTATTACGGGAGGTATTGCCCAGGCTTATTATAAAAAGATACCGCTAGAGATCATTGAAAGGGCAAGGGAAGTACTGGACCCGGATCTTCTGGAAATAATAGATTCTTTCAATGCAAAATATTTAGTCCAGTATTAAATACACCACTCATCCAAATTATACCCCTAAACAATAATGCCGCCGGTTGCACATGCCGGCAGCATTTTTTGATTATGAGAGAAGAAAGATTCCACTGTTCATAATAAAGAAGTTTTCTTAACCAGTCACCTAACAAAATCCTAGGAACTTGTCCCACCGGCCAGGTTGAACTTCCGGTGCAGGGCGCGGACTGCCTTCGTGGCTTCTTCAGCCTTAAGGACGCAGGAGATTTTGATCTCCGAGGTGCTGATCATTTCCAGGTTTATACCTTCTTCATAGATGGCCTCGAACATCATTGCCGCAACGCCGGGGTTGCTGGCCATTCCGGCTCCGACAATAGATACCTTGGCCACACCGCTGTCACTGGTATAGCCGCTGGAACCCAGTTCCGGCTGCAATCTTTCCACCACGGCCAGAGCTTTTTTCAAATCACCCTGGCTGCAGGTAAAGGCAATATCGTTCCTGTCATCCCGCATGGCACCCTGGATGATCATATCCACGTTAACGTTTTCATCAGCCAGAGCTTTAAACAATTTATAGGCAATACCCGGCTTGTCGTAAACGTTGTACAGGCCGATTTTAGCCACGTCCAGGTCATAGGTTACGCCTGTTACCAGTAGAGATTTTTCCAAGTTTCCCGCCTCCTTGACAATTGTCCCGAGATTATGGTTAAAGCTGGAGCGCACATGCAAAGGCAAGCCATATTGCATGGCCAGTTCCACAGAACGTGGATGCAGGACAGCAGCCCCCAGGTGGGCCAGTTCCAGCATCTCATCGTAGGATATTTCAGCAAGCTTAACGGCATCAGGCACAACACGGGGGTCAGCGGTAAAGACACCGTCAACGTCGGTATAAATCTCACAGAGATCGGCCTTTAAGGCAACCGCAAGGGCAACCGCCGTAGTGTCGGAACCGCCCCTGCCCAGGGTGGTTATGTCATTTGCGCTATTGACCCCCTGGAAACCGGCAACTACGATGATTTTTCCCTGCTTTAACTCATCCTGCAGGCGGGAGGTGTTGACTTCCAAAATCTTTGCCTTGGTATGAACATTATCAGTCATAATTCCAACCTGGGCTCCGGTCAGGGAAATAACCTGGTATCCCAGGTCTTTGATGGCCATGGCCAGCAGGGCTATGGATACCTGTTCCCCGGTGGAAAGAAGCATATCCATTTCCCGCTCCGGAGGGTTGTCGGTGATTTCATACATTAAATCAATCAGCTCATCGGTGGTGTCTCCCATGGCCGATACAACCACCACAACATCGTGGCCTTCGGCGCGGACTCCGGTCACACGCCTCGCCACACGGCGGATCCGTTCAGCGTTTGCTACTGAACTGCCACCGTATTTTTGTACAATCAACATTAAAATCGCCTTCCTTTTGTCGCCGGACAACCGCTGTCAAACGGTATCGCCAGTGTAGAATGATGGCAAAATCTATTTTATTTCCAGGGCCCTTGCGCCAATGGGGCTTGGCTTTAAAACCAGGACTCTGCTCTTTACACCGTTCTGGCGAAAGGTATCGCCCATAACCCTGGCAATTAGCTCCAGGTTAGAATCCGCAAAGGCAATTACCGTAGGTCCTGCCCCGCTCAGCGTTACCCCCCGGGCCCCCGCCAGTTTGGCGGCGGCCAGGACTTTTTTAAACCCCGGAATACATGAGGAACGTATAAACTGGTGAAGGCGGTCTTCCATGGCCACCCCCAAAAGACTTAGATCTCCCTGCTGCAGGGCTGCAACCAGTAAGGCAGCCCGCCCCACATTAAAGGAAGCATCCTGAAAGGATACCTGGGCGGGAAGCATATCCCTGGAGGTTTTGGTGGCAAAGGTAAAATCCGGTATCGCCACCACCCCCCTCAACCCCGGAGGCGGTTGTATTTTCAAACATTTTACGTCACCGTCCGCCTGAACCGACACCACAATGCCTCCCAGGACGGCTGGAGCCACATTGTCGTGGTGTCCCTCTATGGTGGTGGACAAATTGATTATATCCTTCAGGGATAGCTTTCCACCGGATAGGAGGTTTGCCGCGATAACCCCCCCGACAATGGCAGAAGTACTGCTGCCGAGGCCGCGGGCTATGGGAATCTGATTGAACAGGCGTATTTTTAAACCTGCCGGGGAGTAGCCAACCTGGCGAAATACATGTTGAACAGCTTGATAAACCAGGTTGTGCTCATCCCGGGGCAGTTCAGCAGCCCCTTCTCCTGAAATATCAATAGTCAATCCCCGGGAAGCAGGGATTACCTCAACCGTATTGTAAAGTTCCAGGGCCATGCCGAGGCAGTCGAAACCTGGCCCGAGGTTAGCTGTGGTAGCGGGAACCTGAACCCTAATCATCAGGGCAACCCTCCTGTACCGGTCCTTTCAGGGAATCAGAGGTGGTCCGGTGATGCTAATCCTCAACCCTGATCACATTAGATACCTCATTTACGGTTGACAGTTCCTTGATGATTTTCAGGGCGTCCTGCAAGTTTTTCTCAAGGACATCGTGGGTAACCAGTACTATTTCCGCAGCCTGCCCTGTGGTGTGTTTCTGAATTACAGAAGCAAGGCTGACATCGTTATTTCCAAAAACAAAGGCTATGCTTGCCAGGACTCCTGGTCTGTCGGCAACATTCAGGCGGATATAATACTTTGTTGAAGTCAAGCCCATGGGCTTGATTTCCTTTTCAGTAAAACAGGTACAGCTGCCCATGCCGGGAACACCACGTAGCTGGTAGCGGGCAGCGCTCATCACGTCACCCACAACTGCGCTGGCGGTAGGCAGTTCACCGGCGCCCCGCCCAAAGAACATGACATCGCCTACAGCATCACCACTGACATGAATGGCGTTATAAACATCATCAACCGGGGCCAGGGGATGATCTTTAGGCAACAGCGCGGGGTGAACCCGCACCTCTATCCCGTCATCGCTGTCCTTGGCGATTCCCATGAGTTTAACCACATAATTGAGTTCAGAGGCATATTTTATATCTTCTGTGGTTATGCGGGTTATTCCTTCAATATAAACCCGGTCCAGAGGAACCCTGGTATTAAAAGCAATGGAAGCAATTATAGCCAGCTTCCGGGCGGCATCATAGCCTCCCACGTCCGCTGTGGGATCAGCCTCGGCATAACCTAAAGCCTGTGCCTGGGCAAGTGCCTCGTCAAAGCTGAGCCCTTCTTTGCTCATCTGGGTCAGCATATAATTGGTGGTACCGTTGATTATGCCAAAAACCTGGCGGATCCGGTTGGCTGCCAGGCACTCTTTTAAAGGCCGGATAATGGGTATGCCACCGGCTACACTGGCTTCAAAAAAGATATCACAGCCGTTCTCCCCGGCCGCTTGAAACAGTTCTTTGCCGTGGGCGGCAACCATGTCCTTGTTGGCGGTAACCAGGCTTTTGCCCTGCTTCAGCGCTCCCAGCGAATACTCCAGGGCAGGGTTGATTCCCCCCATTACTTCTACCACGATATCAATGTCCGGATTGTTAATAATGTCGCCGGCATCCGTGGTTAAAAGGTCTTGTTCCAGTTCCAGGCCACGGTCCTTTTTAGGATTGCGTACCAGTATTTTTTTAATTTCCACAGGAGCGCCAACCTTTTGCTCTATTTCTGCCCGGTTATCCTTAAGGATGCGGTAAACGCCCCGGCCAACAGTACCCAGGCCCAGCAGACCGACATTAATTCTGCTCTTGGACACCTGTTAACCCCCTCTCTATCCTTAAAAAATATACATTTTTTCATCCTTCTGCTGGTGCCGTGCCAGAGGCATGTATGTCTCTAGTCCACAATATGCCCTATAGGGCTGATTTCCCGGACACCATCCAATTGCCGGAGCCGGGCTGTGACTTCTTCCACATCCCACTCCATGCCTGCTGTTTCAAAAGTGATGGAAACACTGGCAAGGCCGTTTACGGGAATACTCTGATTAATTGTCAGAATGCTGGTTTTTGCCTCCGCCAGAGTCTTCAGGACCCTGGACAGTATCCCCGGGCGGTGTTCCAAAACCATGGAAAAGCTTACCGTAACCCCGGGGTTCCAACGGTAAAAGGGAAATACCCCGTCCCTGTACTTGTAATAGGCACTGCGGCTCAGGTTTACCTTTTGTACGGCTTCAGTCACCGTGGTAGCCTCGCCGCGCAGGAGTAATTCCCTGGCCAGGGCTGTTTTCTGAATAGCCTCCGGCAGGAGATCCTCCTGAACAAGAAAAAAACGGCGTTCTTTTCTGGCCATTCCCACCACCCCGTCCTCCATCAGCGGATATTTTTCCACCCATGGTAGACATTATAACACTAGCCGGCTGAACAGGCAACGCAATTAAAGAGCAGATGTATTTTTTTGTCAGGAAACCGCCGGCCTTTTGACCAGCGGATCCGGAGGAGCAGGACAGGGCGCTTTTACCCCAACCTAATTATACAATTAGCAGGAGTAATGTCAAACCTGGCCGTAAGTCAAGTGCGCTGGCTTAGATAGAATTAATAAGGGTTTCAGGCTGAAGTGTTGTGGACTTTAGAAGGGCTGGTCATCTCACAGGCAGCCCCGCTATATCAATACATAATATGTAATAAATGGTAGATATGACCTTGAAAAAAACAAACGTTATTATTCCTTAGTAAAGAAAAAACCCCAAAGGGGGTTTAGTTTTTTTAGAATAGAGGTCCTTTTTGAAATAATAACCGGCCAGGCGACCGGTCATACTTTCAAATGATAATGCAGATGAGCCCGCCGGAACCTTCATTGACGATCCGCTGAAGGGTCTCCTGCAGCTTAACCTGGGCGTTTTCCGGCATACGGTGGAGTTTGTTCTGGATCCCCTCCCGCACGAGGTCATGCACCGATTTACCAAATATTTCTGATTTCCAGATTTTTTGCGGGTTATCCTCAAATTCTCTGAGCATATACTGCACCAGTTCTTCACATTGCTTCTCAGTCCCGATGATAGGTGTAATTTCAGTGGTAATATCGGCCTTAATCATATGCAGTGACGGGGCGGTTGCTTTTAATTTGACACCGAAGCGGTTACCCTGACGGATCAACTCCGGCTCCTCCAGGACCAGCTCATCCAGGCTTGGCGTTACAACACCATAACCGGTATCCCTGACCTCGCTCAGGGCATGTGCAACCTTGTCATACTCCCGCTTGGCCACGCTGAGTTCTTTAACCAGACGGAAGAGTTCCCTTTCTCCTTCAATATTAAAACCGGATTGTTCGCTCAACACCTGATAAAAAAGCGCCGGATCCGATGTGATCCCGATGGAAGCCGAACCAGTGCCCATATCAAGACTGTGCAGGCTGACCTGGTCCACAAATTCATATTCTGCCAGAGATTCCACAGCTCCGTTAACGTCTCTCAAGCGGCGGACATTTTTAACCGTCTCCCGCACCGAATCCTCAAATTTTTGCCGCAACCAGTGTTTGAAATCCAATTCTTCCACCCAGGGCGGAAGGCTGATGTTGACTTCGTTGACTGGAAACTCATAAAGCAATTTTTCAAGAATGTTCAGGATATCAGCCTGGGTCATCTGGGCACAATTAATGGGCAGCACCGGCACATCATATTTTTCGGTCAGTTCTGCTGCCAGCTGCTGTGCTTCCTCCCCCTCCGCATTGGTGCTGTTTAGAAGCACCAGGAAGGGGCGGTTGATGTCCTTCATTTCTTCAATTACTCTTTCCTCGGCGTCAATATAGCTTTCCCTGTCGATTTCTGTGATGCTTCCATCAGTGGTCATAACCAGACCCATGGTGGAATGCTCGGAAATGACCTTGCGGGTGCCGATTTCGGCAGCTTCCTGGAAGGGAATAGGTTCTTCAAACCACGGGGTGGAAACCATTCTTGGGCCGTCATCTTCCTCATACCCCAGGGCTCCTTCAACCCGGTAGCCCACACAGTCAACCATGCGCAATCTTACGGTTAAATTTGGAGTTATTTGTATTTCCACTGCTTCGTTAGGAATGAACTTGGGTTCGGTGGTCATAACCGTCCGGCCCGCCGCCCCCTGGGGCAGTTCATCCTTAGTCCGTTCCCGGTCATGGACATTTTTCATGTTGGGGAGTACCATTAACTCCATGAACCGTCGAATAAATGTGGATTTACCGGTACGAACGCCCCCAACTACGCCGAGATACAGATCTCCCCCGGTGCGTTCCGCAATATCGCGGAAAATGTCGGTTTTTTCCATGTGCGCACTCCCTCCTTAAAAATTTTGCAAAATACATCTGAATATATATAAACTGTGTGCATCCCTCCCCCGTACCAGCAAAAACATATCATTAAGCCCCCATGAACCTAGTCCACGTCTATTTTTTTCCAATGGCATACAATAACATTATATATATATGAGGATAATGGACTAATATGACCTGGCCCAAGAAAATTCAAGAAGAATAATACCAATTATTAACTCCTAACAATTATCCTGATATAATATCAAACATTAGTTCTAATACTTATTTTTACCCCACCAACTTCGTGACCTTTTTTCTTTTGCCCTAGTGTAATGTATCTCACTGTTTCAAAAGGATTTTTTTATAACTTTCTGGATAAGGGCTTCTGTGAGGTTGTCCTGATTAAAGCCAAATTGAGTGGCCTGACCAGCTATTTGGATAAAAAATTTATGAGGCCAGAAAGGCCTCCTCATTCCATTAGGATTCATTCACCACAAATACAACCCTGTCAGCAAAAATGATCTACATTATTTACTTGTATATGCCCGGGCGGAAAAACTGCTAATGCGTATTGGAGGTTTTTGTCGACGTCAGGGGAGATAATCAAGCCCCTGACTTTTTCCTCAGGTGAAGCCAGATGTCGTTTTACCCAACCCATATAACGCAAGATCTGTCCAATTACCCGATCCGTGCTTTGGCTCTTTTTGAGCTCTATCACCAGCCATTCGGGGTAACTTCTATGCCGCGCCAGGATATCAATGCGTCCTGCGTCGGTGGGATATTCAAATCCGGCTTCTTCATCTCCAGGTTCTCGGTAGATTTCCCATTCGCGCCCCAACTTTGTGTTCTCCCAGTTATCCCGGAGAAAATCATGGAAATGCCGCTCAAGACGAAAACTATGTTCATTCAGCGGAATATCGGGTTAGGTTTCTCCGTTTTCTTTTTTCTTCAAAATTCCCCAAAAAAGGGAGTCAAGAGTCCAAAAATCTACTTCAAGCTCGTCGGATAGCCTTTTTAAAAGATCATTAATGGCGGCATAGCGTTCCCCCAATGTGAGACCCCGGTCGAATTCTGGCCAGATTTCCAGTTGCTTGAGAGCGGCTTCAGAAGTATTATTCCATACCCCGTAGCGTTCCGGGTACGCGGCCAGAAGGATGGCTGAGGCCAAACCTTTTCCAAGCCCTTTGACGACAGAGGCGCCAACTACCTCAGTAAAGCGTTCGGTAAGGGGGCGATTTTCATCCAACAGGATGGCCAGAGCATGGCGAAGGGCGTCCATATCAGCGGTGAGTTTCCCCGCATGGCGGTGAAGCCCGGTCCAGTGCTTGTTATTTTCAAAATAAAGAAAGGAACTAAATTCTTCCTGGGTTAAATGAGGAAGATGTTCCAGGGAAAAAACAGGTTGGTAGCGTGCTAAAACCTCATCCCGCGCCTCAATTATAGCCTTTAGCTCTAGGTCTTTTTGAGTTCGGGAAAGGGTGTCTTTAAGTTGACTTATAGCTCTCATCCATTTCTGATTCATTTCGTTTTCTCCTTTCAGCAAAAGTAATGAAGCAGCACTACCGCCTCTTCTCTGCCCCTGTCCCTCGGCAAACTTCCGAATGAGGTACTCATAAGCCCAGCTCAAGATATCCGTTATATTCAATAACATGCATCTTTTTCCTTCCTTCCTTCCTTTCCTCTATAAATAATAATTGGAGCCAAGCGTTTTTTATAAAAAATCAAACAAAAAACACCCGGTGTTACCTCAGGTGTTATTTGAAGAAATCTTTACCGGCCTTTCCAGCCGGCGGGCTTGCTTTATACACTTTAACATCCTTTCCGGAATATTTCGCCGGCCCCAGGCCGGCACTTATACTCCTCAGGTCCCCCCAAAACCAATTTTGATCTCGCCTTTCTCAACGATTACCGGTACTCTGCGCTTTCCTCCGGTAAGCTTAAGCATTTTATCCATTGCAGCCTGGTCTTTTTTTACATCATAGTAATCATAGGGAACCTTCCTGCTGTCAAGGTCTTCCCTGGCCCTCTCCGTATATGGACAGCCTTCCTTTCCAAATACCTGTACCCTTTCAGACATTTCCCCAATACATACTCCTTTCCTGTATTTACTATTTTTATTTTTTATAACAGAGAAATTTAAAAAAGTCCGGAGATTTTTTACCTGTCAAAAATCAACCTTCCGAACGTATGCCTCCACCCTGGCCACTTCTTCCATTTCGTGAGTCTTGTTGCGGGTCATCAACTTGTTGACTGCGGTTGCAGGTTGCAAGCCCTCAAACAAAACCTGGTAAATCTGCTCGGTAATGGGCATCTCCACAGCAAAACGAGCTGACAGGCGCCTGGCGGCTTTCGTGGTCCGGACACCTTCAACCACCATTTTGACCCCTGCTACGGCCTTTTCCACAGGCTCGCCCTTCCCGATGGCAATTCCGGCCCGCCGGTTGCGGCTGTGCATGCTGGTACAGGTTACAATCAGGTCGCCCACACCGGACAGCCCGGAAAAGGTGAGCGGGTTGGCCCCCATGGCGATACCGAGGCGGGTTATCTCCGCCAGGCCGCGGGTCATTAAGGCTGCCTTGGTATTGTCCCCAAAGCCCAGCCCGTCGGCTATCCCTGTACCAAGGGCAATTATGTTCTTAAGGGAGCCACCCAGCTCAACCCCGGTCACATCCGGGTTGGTATAAACCCTGAAGAACTCGCACATAAACAAATCCTGCACATATTCCGCGCTTTTCAGGCAGGACGAGGCAGCTACCACCGCCGTGGGAATATCCCTGCCTACCTCCTCGGCATGGCTGGGTCCGGAAAGAACCACATATTTTTCCAGTAAATCTGACCCCGCTTCTTCGGCAAAGACCATGGACATCCGGCAAAGGCTTTCTTCTTCAATACCCTTGGCAACGTTAATAATTGTAGCCTTGGCAGGGAGATAGGGGAGCGCTTTGCGCAGGACTTCCCGAAAAGCATGGGAAGGTACCCCAAAGAGGACCACATCCGCTTCAGCCAGAGTATTATCCAAATCAACAGTGGCCTCCACACCGGGGGGTATTACAACCCCGGGCAAAAACTGTCTGTTTTCCCGGGTTTCGTTTATTTCCCTGACCTGTTCTGGAAAAATCGACCACATCCTTACCTTATGGTCTAACCGGGCCAGGAGCCTGGACAGGGCAGTTGCCCAGCTGCCCGCGCCAAGAACCCCTATTTTCTTGCTCACCTGTCCACCTCCGCTTAAGCTTTTTTCTTGCCGATCCTGGGTTCTGTCTTCTCAACCAACCTTTTGATATTGGGAATATGCTTGTATACTGAAAAAGCCGCGAAGAACCCTCCCAAAACCAGATAAGGCCACTCCAGCCTGTACAGGAGCATCAATACAGGAACTGAAATAACAGCCGTGATTGAACCCACGGATACATACCTGGTCAGCCCCACAACAACCAGCCAGATTACCATTGCCAGGATTCCCACGGGTAAGGAGATGGCAGTAATGATCCCCACCCCGGTAGCAACAAGCTTTCCGCCCTTGAATCCCAGAAACACAGGCCAGCTGTGCCCGGCCAGGGCAGCCATAGAGGCTAACGCTACCAGCAGGGGCGGGCCGTAATACTTGGCCAGCAGGACAACCAGGACCCCCTTGCCGAGGTCACCGGCCAGGGCCAGCACACCCGCTACCGGACCGGCATTCCGCCAGACATTGGTCATGCCGACGTTGCCGCTGCCGCACATGCGGATGTCAATCCCTTTCCAGAAGCGTGCCACAAGATAGCTGAAAGGGATTGAGCCAATCAGATAGCTAACTATGACAACCCAGTAAGACATTGCAACTCTCCTCCAGATAGCGATGTCAGCGGTGCCAGTGGGCTACCGGCGCGGGTGTCGGTTGGTCCGGGCTGACGCAGGGCCAGGGGAAACTGTTCTACTGGTATGGCAAGTATCAAAGAAACGGTCCTCCTGTCACCTTATTCGCCTGTTTGACACCATTACTGTACGAAGAAAAAATAAGAAACAGCTCTTTTAGACATCTTTTGCCCTTTTCCGGAGAATGAAGCGTATAGGGGTACCCTCAAACCCGTAAGCCGACCGGACCTGGTTTTCAAGATAGCGCAGGTAAGAAAAATGCATGAGTTCCGGGTCATTTACGAAAAGAATAAATTTCGGCGGCTTCACTCCGGCCTGGGTAACGTAAAGGATCTTGAGCTTCCTGGACCTGTCGGAGGGAGGCGGGGTCTGCAGCACCGCTTCCCGGAACAAATTGTTCAAATTCGCAGTAGCAATGCGGGTGGAATGCTGCTCGGCAACGAAATCAACCAGTTCCAGCACCTTCTGAACTCTTTTCCCTGTTAGGGCCGATGTAAAAATCAAGGGTGCATACTGCATAAAGCCAAGGTCCATCCGGATTCTTTCAGTATAACGGTTCATGGTGCGGTCGTCTTTTTCCACCAGGTCCCATTTATTAACCACCAGGACCGACGCCTTGCCGGCCTCGTGGACATAACCGGCAATGCGCTTGTCCTGTTCCGTGACGCCCTCTGTGGCATCAATAACGAGCAGGACTACATCGCTCCGGTCCACGGCCCGCAGCGCGCGAATCACGCTATATTTTTCCGTGGGGCGGCTGATCCTGCCCCTGCGCCGCATCCCCGCCGTATCGATGATCACATAGTGCCTGCCGTCCCGCTCAAAGGGGGTATCGATAGCGTCCCTGGTAGTGCCGGGCACGCTGCTGACAATCACCCGCTCCTCTCCCAGGATGGAGTTGACAAGGGAGGATTTGCCCACATTGGGCCGGCCCACCACGGCTATTTTAATGACGTCGGCTTCATACTCCTCGGCTGTCACTTCCGGCAGGATCTCAACCAGCCTGTCCAGCATGTCTCCGGTATTCAAACCCTCCGCTGCTGAAACGGGTACCGGGTCTCCCAGGCCCAGCTGGAAAAAATCATATACTAAAGAAGGCTGATCAAAGCTCTCAACTTTATTAGCCACCAGTACTACAGGTTTTTGGGCTTTGCGGATCATTAAAGCGATTTCCAGATCATCAGGGTGCAGGCCGGACCTGGCATCCACAACAAAAAGAACTGCATCCGACTCGCGGACGGCAAGTTCCACCTGTTGCCGGACACCTTTCATAATTTCGTCGCCTTCCTGGAAATCGAGCCCCCCGGTATCAACCAGGGTGAAACTGCGCCCCGCCCACTCGGCGTCTTGATACAGGCGGTCCCTTGTCACCCCCGGCTCTCCTTCCACAATAGCCACCCTGCCCCCCACAATCCGGTTAAAGAGTGTTGATTTACCTACATTGGGGCGGCCTAGGATGGCGACAACAGGTTTAGGCACGATCTTCACCTCCTCCGCGTCTACAACCAGCCAGTGGCACCTCATCAATTCTGTCCCATCTTATTATTTTGCCCTGGTTTTTAGGAAAGTTAACTCCCTGCACTGGTAAACCATGTGGCTTTCGGCAAGCCCTCCAGCAAGACGTCCACCAGCTGGTCCGGTCCCGCCACCGCAGCAACCGGAACCTTCAAGCGCCGGCCCAGTTCCGGCAGGCTGATCCCGTCTAAAAAAACAGGCTCATCTTTTTTTAGCGAAACTGCCGGGAGCACCAGCAAATCCCCGGTTTCCGGGGGACGAACCTGGGAAAGCAGGTCTGTGCCCGTAATCAAACCGGCAACCGTAGTACTCTCCCCGAAAAATCTGTTCCTGATAACCTTCAGGCTCGCCTGTAGGCCTTCCACCTGGTTCAGGGCGGCTACCACCGGGTTGAGCAATTGTTCCCCCAGCACACCGGTGACCAGGGTTATTTTTTTCTCGACCCGCTTCCGGAACAGGCGGGCCCTGGCTTTTTCCCATTTCTCCAGAAAAAGGCGGGTTAAACCCACCCCGTTTTCCAGCTGGGGAAAGCCGGCGTAGCGTTCCACCGGGGGTATTTCCTCACCGGACAGCAGGTAAAACTCATCGGAGGCAAAAACAAAGGGGTTGCCAAGTGTGGTCAAGAATTCCTCCTGCCTGGCCTGGAGCCAGCGGAGCAGCTCGCGGGCTCCCGCCCGGGTATAACCCCGCAGGGGATAGCAGTTTTGCCTGAACCTGGTTAGACCCACAGGTACCACTGCCAGGGACCGGACCTCCGGCCAGAGGCCCGACAGGTCCTCAACTGTTCTAGCCAGTTCCCTGCCATCGTTGATTCCGGGGCAGGCGACCACCTGGGTATGCATTTCTATACCTGCTGCCGCCAGTTCCTGCAGCTGTTTCATAATCAAACCGGCCTTTTTATTGCCCAGCATGCGCCTGCGAAGTTCCGGGTTGGTGGTGTGGACAGATATGTAAAGGGGGCTTAAACGCATGGAGACGATCCTCTGCATTTCCTTTTCGGTAAGGTTGGTAAGAGTGATGAAATTACCACTCCAGAAGGACAAGCGGTAATCGTCGTCCTTTACATAAAGTGTCTTGCGCATACCCGGCGGCATCTGGTCGACAAAGCAAAAGATGCAGTGATTGGTGCAGCGGATGGTGGGTCCGAAGCCGGCACCTTCGAATTCGAGGCCCAGGTCCTGGTCGTAATCCTTTTCCAGCTCCAAAACCCATTCTTCACCGTCAGCTTTTTTAAAATCTAAAGTAACAATCTCATCGGCTTCCAAAAAGCAATAGTCAATTAAATCACGAACAGGCATACCGTTAATAGCTGTAAGCCGGTCCCCCTGACCGATCCCTATTTCTTCAGCTATACTTCCCGGCTTCACCCGGGCTACAGTCAGTCCCCTGGAATTCATCTGGGGCAGTCCCCCCTCATACTCTCAAACCATTATCTATAATTTAAATACGGCAGTCAAGGAAGATTTACCAGCCTGCTTTGCACATCGACAGTCAACTGCGATAACCTGCCGTAATGTTTTTTTAGCCCGGTGGAAATCAAATAGCGTCCCAGGGGTACCAGTAAAGGAAAACGGCAGCAGTATAGCCCGGCTAGAAGATAAAAACTGTCCCCGGCCCCGCTGTCAACAAAACTCAGCTCATTTTCTCCAATCCCGTACATATTCAGAAAACTCTCCACCAGACGGTAAACCATACCCCTCTCGCCTTTTACGGACAGGGCGTAAACATCATTGCCCCGGGCATCCTTTCCCAGGGAAAGGACCTTTCCGGGATCATTTTTTTTGATATTCAAAAACGGCTGGCTCCAAATATTTTTGTCCGGTTTCTCCCCTGCCATCAGGCGTCCCGTGTGAATCGTCCCTGCCAGAGCGGCAAGTGGAAAAATGCTTTCGCTGAAATACAGGATTTTCACCGTAACCCCCCACCTCGCTCTTTACCCTTTGCACCAGTTTAACGATCTGGAAATAGGCAGCCTGGGTACCCACGGTTACTATGGGCCGTCCGACCCTGGTAACTCCCCAGCGCCGGGAGAGAAAGCCACCAAGTTTCATGGTCAGGTTTACCTTGCCCATCACGTTGACCAGGTAATAATCAGCAGAACTTATGCCGAAAATTCCTGCCAGGCCGGTGAAGATGTTCTCCAGAACTTCCGGGCGGCTGCGCCTGGCGGTAAGATAGACCTCGTGGCCGGCTTGATCTTTCCCCATAAAGAAAAAATGACCGTGTTCGTCGGCTCCCTGGCGGTCATAAAGGGGTACCGCACAGATTTCTTCCCGGGTAGGAACCCGGTTTTCCGGTAAAAGACCCAGGTGAATTGCGGCAGCGATCACTGAGGAATGAGCGCCCCCGTAACAGTGATAGATTATTTTCATCCATGCTTCACCAGGATGTAAGTCCCGCTTTCCAGTTCGTGGACCGTTGCATCCAGGATCCTGGAAAGGTTGTTGGAAGTAGAAACCAGTTCCTCCTCATTGCGGGCAAAAAAAATGGGGGCACCCCCGCTCACCTTATCCTTATTGACGGTGATAACTGCCAGGATCGTATCTGTATTCTGATTCATTTTGAAAAGCCCACCTTTCTCAGCTTGCTTTCTTCCTGGCCTTTTTCGTAACTGAACCCGCCGTCAGCGGCTTGCTCCTGGCGCTTTCCAGCACCGGGGTAAGCTTGACAGCTGCGATTAGTTGCTCAATATCCTTTTCCACCGGTACAATATAAAGTCCCACTTCACCTGTATCGGGGTTTTTCCTGGCCATGGGCGTGAATTCAGGAATATCTACATCCTTTTTTGTACCCAGGATCACAGCTGCTGTAAAAGCAATGGCATTGCGCTGGCCGATATCATGGATGGTAGCCCTGGCATTGCCGTCCCGGGGTATGATTTTGACGGCCAGGCCGTCTTCGAGGATTTTCGACCGCCTTGAGGCCAGGCCCACGTTCATGATGCCGATTTCGTCCACCATGAGCGTGGGGCCTTTAAAGGATAATTTGGCCGGGACAACATCACAGATGTTGCCAATCACCTCGCCGGACATAAAGTAGCGGCTGATGATCAGGGCAACTAAAGCTGTCACAACAGCTGCAAAGATCCCTCCGAACTGGGCGGCCAGGCTAGTGGCAAAGGCAGTACCCATAACCAGGTAGTTCCTGGCCTCAAATGTCCGGGCAATCCCCTCGATATAATCAAGGCCCCTTTTAACCAGTTCCGTATTCTCCAGGCTTTCCAGGGTCCTGCGCTCCATGCTCCGGATTTCCCGGAACTGCTGCGCAGCCAGGGCCAGGAAGGTTACGGCGGTATAATCCGGTTTTAAGATGGCGGGTACCGCCACGGCCCCCAGCGCAGATGCTATAAAACCCAGGGACATGTGCGCCAGGTAGCCGTGCGGGTAGCCCGGGTACTGCCTGTAATCGATGCGCAAAAGCAAAGCCCGGGTGATGGTGCCGGCCAGGACGCCGGCCAGGATGACCACCAGGTATTCAGGTTGATTTATCCACTCAAAAGCACCCATCAGTCTTTGGTTAAATCATCCTTTTCTTCTCTCAGGATTGCATTTGCCTCGGGATTGTTTGTGTCACCCTGCTTCCTGAATACTTTACGCAGGATCTTACCCGGTCCCATAAAGCTGGTGAGCTCACTTCCAAAACCGGTCAGCCTGCGCTTGAAGTTTTCCCAGCTACCGGAGCTGACCAGGAGGAAGGCTAAGCCGCCGATGATGGTAACTCCCAGAATCCAGCCCAGTGCCTTCCAGGGACCCCTTCCTGCTGCGCGCCCCGCCCCGGGTTCCTCAGGGGTAGCTGGGGCAGCGGGAGCAACGGGAGCAGCGCTGAGGCCCAGAACAGTGGGCAACGCCTCAGTGAACATGGCAATACCCCGGGCAGCTTCTTCCTTTGTATTGGTATGGGTGCCGGCTTCGATCAAAAGGGCTGTGGGCATCAGATCCTGGTTGTAATCCCCTTTACCCACAAATATCTCCTTCACCACATTGCCGTGGAGGTTGTTTGCCGCCGTCATCATCCGCCTGGCAAAATCCATGTTGGCGCTCATGCCGGGGTTTTCCCTGCCCACAACCAGGCGCAGCCTGGCCACATTTTGGCCGTCAATTGTAGCCCGGTAGTAATTGGGATCCGGCACGCCGTCCCTGTGCACATCAAATATCGCTGCTGGTTTGTTCTTCAGCAAATTGACAGCCGTCCGGCGGGAACGGGTGTAGGCATTATTATCGTGGGGATCGTGCGGGGTTTCATCATAGTGCACCTGGGCCCCTTTGCCTTTGAGCTTATCCACCATGGCTTTGCCCACCTGGTAGATCCCGCCCTTAAAGGGTATGGATTCTTTACCATCACTGGGCACATAGGATTCGTCCGTGTGGGTGTGATAAACGGCCAGGCTGCCTTTTCCCTGCTGGGCCAGCTCAGCGGTAGAGACAGGCACGCTTTGTTCCGCGTAAAACTCCTGGTAGGCTACTATCTGGGGGTCCATGCCCACAAATTTCGCTTCCGCCCGGTCTCCCTCAACATTTTCAATCCGGTAGATGCGCCCTTCGCAAGTGTAAAGCTCATCTCCCGCAAAAACGGTGCGGGCCATCATGCTCAACACTTCCCCCTGCTCATCTACGATTGTCGAAAAACTTCCCACCAGGTGGTCAGGGGAGCTGTTTTCAGATAACTCTGCCGCAGCCGGCGCCGGTTGCTGGCCGGAATAAGGCCAGAGAGCAATTAAAAGGGCAGCGCCAGCCAGTACCGCCAGCACACCGCCTAAGAACCAGAATCTATTCCTTAACCTACTCCTGCTCACCAAGTTCACCCGCCTTTTTTTCATCGACATTGTTTCTGTCCCGGCCGGTACTCCCTTCGCCCTGTTCGCCGGGCCTGTTCAGTTCCGGTTTTTTAAGGGCTTTGAGCAGCTCCAGGGGGCGCCCTTCTGCCCTGGGACCGCCCGCAAGGCGCTCCAGGGATTCGCCAACCAGCTCGGCCAGCAGAATAGCAAAAATCCCTGCCAGAACAATGGTATCAAAGGCGCCGGCTCCGCCTACGGCTACGGCATAGTTTTGCGGTGCCCCCTGGTTAAGCAGCCAGAAATAGTGAAAAACATCCACCAGCAGCACGCCCAGGGTTGCCGCTATAAATGCCGCTCTCCTTGACCTCCCGATCAGGTAGGCGACAATCCCACCTACCAGGGGGTAGAGGTAAATGGCATCAATAAAGGCGTAGCGCCCGGCCGGTTCTATGGTGGTCCCGGTGTTGATCAGGGAGCCCACCACGTAAACCACAACGGCCGTGAGCACAGCTCCCCCCAGGGCCCTGGCCCATTCTCTGGCGGTGCCCGCCCGTTTCAGGAGATAAACTGCCAGGCCAACGGGTACCAGCGCACCTCCCACGTTTACCGAGGTTGTAAAAGGTAGAAAGGGGAGGGGAATGTTGATAAAACTACCAAGAATAATAGCTGCGATAACAACCAGCGCCCCCCTGTCAGACAGCCTCATCCGGTCCAGGGCACGCTGGGCCAGTCCAAGATAAATGAGAATTGAAACAATGATCAGGATAATGATTCCGACGGGAAACCGTTCCAAGTGTCTCAGCCTCCTTGTGTCAACAAATATCAAAATTAGACTGCCACACCCGGATTAAAAATATGCAAAAAAAAAGCGGCTCTTCACCGCTTTCTTTTTAGATATATTATTCATTATCTTTTTTCTCGTCATTATCTTTTTTCTCGAACAGGTCGCCCACCATATCGCCAATAGTCACCACGTCGCTGTTATCCTGGGGCTTGCTGTTACTGTAATCCTGAAACTCTTTGCTTTGTTTTTCCCTGGCAACCTCACGGATGGAGAGGCGGATCCGCTTCTCTGCGGGATCTACACTCAGAACCTTGACGTTGACCTCTTCACCTTCGCTAACAACTTCATCCGGCTTGGCCACATGCCGGTCCGCCAGGTGGGAAATATGAACCAGTCCCTCCACACCGGGCTCAAGCTGGACAAAGGCACCGAAGGGAGCCAGCCGGACCACTTTGGCTTTAACGATGCTACCGACTGGGTACTTCTCTGCCACCGTGTCCCACGGGTTGGGCAGCACCTGTTTTAAGCCCAGGGAAATCTTTTCATTTTCCCGGTCTATCTTTAAGACCATAACCTCAATTTCATCGCCCACGTTAACCACTTCCGACGGGTGGTTAATCCGGTGCCAGGACATCTCTGAAATATGCAGCAGGCCATCAACGCCCCCGATATCCACAAAGGCTCCAAATTGGGTCAGGCGCCGGACAACGCCCTTAACAACCTGGTTCTCCTGCAAGCTGGCCAGTAACTCCTCGCGCCGCCTGGCATATTCTTCTTCCAGCACAGCCTTGCGGGAAAGAATGACTTTCTTACGGCTGCGGTTCAACTCTATAACCCGGGCTTTGATGACCTGTCCAAGATACTTGGAGAGGTCCTCTACATATCCCATGTCAACCAGTGAAGCCGGTAGGAATGCACGCACGCCAACGTCTACTAACAGGCCGCCCTTCACAACTTCCCGGACCGTTCCCTCAACAGGTTCCTGGGTGTTTAAAGCTTCCTCCAGCTTAACCCAGGCTTTTTCGGCGTCAGCTTTTTCCTTGGAAAGGATTAGTTTACCCTCATTGTCCTCTGCTTTCAGCACGTATACTTCTATTTCATCCCCCACCTTGACTATGTCTTCTAGGGAGGTAACTTCACAGCAGGACAGCTCCCTCGCGGGAATAATACCTTCCGACTTCGCGCCAACATCCACCATGACTTCGTCCATTCCAACGTGCACAACAGTGCCCGTGAGGATATCTCCATGGCGGACTGCCTTGACTTCTACTGCTTCCTTCATACCTTCTTCGATATTGTTCACTTCTTCTGAACTGTTGATTCCTTCAAACTCACTCATTCGTCTCATAACCTCCTCTATAATCCAGTCAGGTGTGGATGCACCCGCCGTCAACCCTGCCACTTTTACTCCCTGGAACCAGGCCGGATCCAACTGGCCTGCTTCCTCGATATGGTAGGTCCGTGTTCCTGATGCGTGGCACAGGCTGGCCAGCTTTCTCGTGTTGGCGCTGTTTTTGCCTCCTACCACAACCATAACATCGACCTGCCGGGCAAGATCAAGGGCGGCTTTCTGCCGCTCGGCCGTTGCATTACAAATAGTATTGCAAACCCTGACTTCCGCACCTGTCTTTCTCAAAATATCTACTACTTTGTCGAAATTCTCCTGAGGCTGGGTGGTCTGAGCAACTACCCCGATTGGCCCCGCCACTGTTAGCTCAGCAGCCTCTTCCGGATTCTCCACCACCATCGCTTTCCCGGAAGTCCAGCCGATTATTCCCTGAACTTCGGGGTGTGCCTTATCACCTACCACCACCACCTGTATGTTTTCGCCGGCCAGCTGACGGGCCAGGTCCTGGGCCCTGCGGACATAGGGACAAGTTGCGTCCACAATATCCAAACCCTTTTCCCGGGCAGTTTCCAACAAGGCCGGACCAACGCCGTGGGATCTGATTACCAGCGTACCTTCTTCAATCTCCCCAAGATCATGTATTTTCTCGAGACCCATTTGGGCCAGGTAAGAAACCACCTGAGGGTTATGGATCAACGGGCCCAGGGAATAGACCGGGCCTTCCTTGTTGTCTAAAGTAGCTCTGGCCAGGTCGATGGCCCTTTTTACACCGAAGCAAAACCCGGCTTTTGAGGCCAACCGTATTTCCACAAAATCACCGCTTTTTGCATCCCATATTAATTCGTTAGATCCCCTTCGATTTCCTTCCGGTTATTAATTAATTTAAGGAAAAACCTCGTTTTGTCCATCAAAGAAGGGCAGCTATGTGGGACATGGCCAGATTGGCCAAATTCTCCAGGTCTGCCCTGGAGTCTGTTTTTAATGGTCCCACGGGAATAGGTTTGCCCACCCGGACTTTGACCTTGCCCCAGACCCCTCTTGTCCCGCTAAGGGCAACGGGTAAAATCGGAGCACCGGATTTGAGCGCAAGCATGGCGGCGCCGAGGTGAGGTTTTAGCATTTCGCCGCTGTGGCTCCTGGTACCCTCGGGGAAGATCCCTACCACCTGTCCCTCTTTTAATAGCCTGAGGGCAGTCCTGATGGCGATGCGGTCGGTTTTATCACGATGAACCGGAAAAGCTCCGGAAAGGGCAATCACGTGGCCCACCACTGGAATTTTGAAAAGCTCGGCCTTGGCCATGAAGTAAACCCTGCGCTTGAAGGCGCAATATATAACAACCGGATCCCAGTAACTGGTATGATTGGCGATTAAAACTACGCTGCCGCTGGCCGGGATGTTTTCTGTACCCTCAATTTCCCAGCGCCTGACCAGCGCCAGGAAAATCCGGACCAAAAATTTGAGTATCCTTATAATCATAAGCCCTGCCTCCAGGCAGATACCCGTGCCAGGATCATCTTTACCACCTGTTCAGCCGGAATTGTTGAAGAGTCAATAACCTCCGCATCCAATGCCGGCTTGAGGGGAGCTGTGTCCCTCTGCGTGTCTATCTTATCCCTGGTGAGGATTTCCTCTTCTACCTGGCGCAGGTCTACATTAGCTCCCTGTTGCAGCAACTCTTCCCTGCGTCGCCTGGCCCGCTCGCCGGGGGAGGCTGTGAGAAAAATTTTAACCTGGGCATCAGGCAAAACCACCGTTCCGATGTCCCGGCCTTCCATGACCACGCCGCCCCGGCAGGCCATTGACCTCTGCAGCTCCACCAGGCGTTTTCTGACCGCAGGTACCCTGGCCACCAGGGAAACGTTCCTGGATACTTCCGGGCTACGGATTTCCTGGGTAACATCTTCGCCGTTCAAGAGCACCCTGAGCATGGAATTCCCGCCTGGAACAAGCTCGATGGAGGCAGAGGCAGCAACCCGTTCCACTGCTTCCCAGTCGTTTAAGTCAATTCCTTCCCGGAGCGCCTGCAACGTTACAGCGCGGTACATAGCCCCCGTGTCTATATATAAAAAACCAAGCTCTTTGGCGACCATCAGGGCCACCGTGCTCTTACCGGAACCGGCCGGCCCGTCTATGGCTATGTTGGGGTTCGCAGCCATAACCCCTCCTGAAAGCGAAATTTAGATTTTTTTAGGAATTCACATAGTTCACTTCGACACTGTACTTTTTTTCCCTTTTTTTATCTTAAAATAAAAAGCCCGGGGAAGAAAAACCCTTCCAGACTGTATTATTCTTACCTGAATAATTTTTAATACACCTGGAGCAGCAGGCCGGCGTTTAGAAAAGACCGGGAACCGGGCAACCGGCCTGTGGGAGTACAATTTGCTACTTAATAAAAGAGATTTATTAAGCGGGAAGAACGGGAGTTAAACACATCCCTTGCGCTGATGCCAGTTAATCTTCTGCCCGGATCTCTTTTAAAACGCTGGCAAAACCGGGGAATGATACATCCATACACTCCGCATCAAGCACCGTGGTTTCCCCTTCAGCCAGCAGCCCGGCTACCGCTGCTGCCAGGGCAATACGGTGGTCGCCGTGGCTCCTGCAGGCACAACCCTTGAGGGGTTGCCTGCCCCGCACCAGAAACCCGTCGGGTAATTCTTCCACAGCAGCCCCGAAGGAAACAAGCATTTCGATCACCGTAGAGATCCGGTTGCTCTCCTTGACTTTCAACTCTGCCGCGTCCCGGATCTCGGTTTTGCCATCGGCCAGGGCAGCGGCTACGGCCAAAGCGGGAATTTCATCGATCAAACGGGGAATCATCTCCCCACCCACCGCTATGCCGGTAAGCTTCCCCGTGCAGCGGACCCTGATCTCTGCCACCGGTTCGCCGCCCTCTTCACGGGGATTCAGCAATTCAACGCCGGCACCCATAGCAGTGAGCGCGTCTATGATGCCGCTTCTGGTGGGGTTAATACCCACCCTTTGCAGGATGAGATCCGAGCCCGGCAGGGCGGCCGCCGCCACCATGAGAAAGGCCGCCGAAGAAATGTCTCCCGGAACGGTAATCTTTCTCCCCAGAAGGCGCGGTCTGCCCACAACCTGCACAGTAGTACCGGATACATCAACCTTGGCCCCGAAATGCCTGAGCATACGCTCTGTATGGTCCCTGGAAGGGCAGGGCTCGGTTACGCTGGTAACCCCGCCGGCAAAGAGCCCTGCCAGCAGTACCGCCGACTTGACCTGGGCGCTGGCCACAGGTGAGTTATAATGAATGGGTTTTAAATTACCGCCCCGCACGGCCAGGGGAGCCAGGTTCCCGCCCTGCCTGCCCTCAATCCTTGCCCCCATCCGGACCAGGGGAGTAACGACCCTGGCCATTGGGCGGCGCCGCAGGGAAGCATCACCGGTAAGCACGCTGAAGAAGGGCTGACCGGCCAAAATCCCCAGGGAAAGACGCATGGTTGTGCCCGAATTGCCCGCATCCAGGACGTCTTCCGGCTCCCGCAGGCCTTCCAGGCCACAACCCTGTACCCTGAGGGAGTCCTGCCCGGACCAGGAGATCTCTACGCCCAGTTTGCGAAAGCAGTTTACAGTAGCCAGGCAGTCTTCTCCAGGAAGAAAGTTTTCAATTAAGGTAGTTCCCTCCGCAAGGGCGCCCAGCATTACCGCCCGGTGGGAGATGGATTTGTCCCCGGGAACGGACACCGTCCCCCGCAGGGAACGGGCCGGCTTAATAACCAGGTTCAAATTAGATCACCTGCTTCACCAGTAATTTGCCCGGTGAATAAGGGCACAGGAACACTTAACCAAAAAGTAAAAATAAGCCTTATTATTATACCCTGTAACCCGGGCAAGGAAAAAATAGGAACAAGGCAGGTGGAAGCAACAAAACCTTATCTTTTAAATACCGTGTAACCCTGCTCCCGCAGCAACTGGACAGCTTTCTCCTGCTCCTCCCGGGTTGCCAGGCCGACCCGGATGGTTCCACCTTCACCCTCACGGACCCTGAGGATCGCGATATCGCTGATATTAATCCCTGCTTCCAGCAGGTGCCGGGTAAAACCATTAATGGCGCCGGGCCTGTCAGGCACAGTGAGCACAAGATCATGGAGCTCGGGAAGGTAACCCCTGGTTTTAGCCGGAATTCCCGCGCGCACCTGACTGGCGCAAGCCAGCCAGTCCTGAATTTTCTCTCCGTCCCCGGCCAGGAGCATATCTTCGAATAAGGACAATTCCTCTTTGAAATGCCGGAGCATCTTCAACACCTGCCGGCGGTTGGATATAAAAATATCCCGCCACATAGAGGGGCTGCTGGAAGCAAGCCTGGTAGTATCCCGGAACCCCCCTGCGGCCAGGGGCAGGGCCCTTTCACTGCCGGGCGCCCGGGCCACCGTGTTGACCAGCGCAGCCGCAACTAAATGGGGGAGGTGGCTGACCGCTGAAACAGCCCAATCATGCTCCTCCGGATCCATTTCCAGAACCCGCGCCCCAACCCCGGCGGCCAGCTTCCTGACAGCATCTAGGGCGGCGGCAGGGGTCCGGGGAGTCGGCGTAATAATGTAAAAGGCATTTTCAAATAAGTAGGGATCGGCGCCCCGGACACCAGTCACCTCCGATCCCGACATGGGATGGCCTCCCACAAAGCTGATCCCGGGCCTAACTGCCCTTTCCGCTTCCCGAACCACCTCACCCTTGGTACTCCCGACGTCGGTCACCACGGTCCCCTCCGTAAGATGGGGCAGTATTTCCAGGAGTACCGGGACAGTGATGCTCACCGGGGTGGCGATGATCACCAGGTCCGCGCCGGCCACTGCCCCGGCCGGGGGAACAGCAAAACGGTGAATCGCTCCCAGCTCCAGGGCCAGGCGCAAATTTTCCGGATCCGAACCAGTTCCCACCACTTCCCGGGCCAGCCCGCGCCGGCAGAGGGCCATACCCAGGGAACCGCCAATCAGACCGACGCCTACGATGACTACCCGGTTAAACTCCGGGTTCAAGGCATTTTCCTCCCCATTACACCGGCAAACCTGCGCAGGTCTTTCATCATGGCCTCAAAATTAGCGGGGGTAAGGGACTGGGAACCGTCGCAGAGGGCTTCCGCCGGTTTTGGATGCACCTCCACCATCACCCCATCGGCGCCGGCTGCTAGGGCTGCCCTGGCCATGGCCGGAACATAACGCCACTTGCCGATGGCATGGCTGGGGTCGACTATAACCGGCAGGTGCGAGAGATCCTTCACCACCGGCACGGCTGTCAGGTCCAGCGTATTCCGGGTATAGCTTTCAAAGCTGCGGATACCCCGCTCACACAGGATCACATTATAATTACCCCCCGACATGATGTACTCAGCCGCCATAAGCCACTCTTCGATGGTAGCCGATGGCCCCCTTTTCAAAAGCACCGGCTTATCTACCCTGGCCACTTCCCTGAGGAGCAAAAAGTTCTGCATATTGCGGGCGCCAATCTGGAGAATATCCGCATATTCAGCCACCAGGCGCAGGGTCCTGGCATCCATGACCTCGGTTACAATTAAGAGGCCGGTTTCCTCCCGGGCCTCCGCCAGGAGTTTCAAACCTTCCTCCTCCAGCCCCTGAAAAGAGTAGGGTGAGGTCCTGGGCTTAAAAGCCCCGCCCCGCAGCATGGTGGCGCCGGCGTCCCGGACAATCCGGGCTGACTGCAGAAGCTGTTCCCTGCTTTCCACCGCACAGGGCCCGGCAATAACGTGAAAGGTGTCTCCCCCTATTTCCAGGCCGCCGACCCGGATGATAGTGTCCTCTGCCTTAAAAGTCCTGCTGGCAAGTTTAAAAGGCTGGAGGATGGGGACGACCTTTTCCACAGAGGGCATGGCTTCCAGGGCTAAGCCAGCCAGGCGTGTCCGGTCTCCGATGGCCCCTATGATCGTCCGTTCAACCCCCCTGGACAGGTGAACCTTAAAGCCTTCCCGCTCAAGCCAGGCCGATACCGCTTTTATTTCATCTTCCGTGGCGCAGTGACTCATGACCACGATCATCTTTTTCCCTCCATGTCTTTCCGAAGTATTTACAATATGTTTTCCGTAAAGCCGGAGAACAAACCAGGCGGTGATGGTAAGCTCATCAAAAGCGCCCGGAAAGGCAGTAAAATTAAAAAAACACCCCGGGAGGTGTGTTTAAACAGACCATAAGCGCATCCCTTATCGCCTCCCCTTCCGTTCTACCGTTCTGCCCTTGTCCGTAAAGCTGGAATTCGCGCCCGGTTTTTTTACCGGACCCATTGAACCGTCCTGCCGTCAAACCTGCCAATCTACCGTAAAGAAAACCTGCAGCAATTCCCGGGTTACGGCTCGTACTCAAATCTCGACTCACCCGCCCCGCTTGCTGCCTGCAGATCCCCAGGGGAATCCTGCAAATCCGGATTAATATTAGCACACAGTCAAAAATATGGCAATGGTATTAACATAAAAAGAGTGTAAAGTGACTTTACACTCTTAAATTAGACTTATTAGACTTTCTTTAAAAAATTCGCTAGCCGGATCTCGCTTACCCGTTTTTTATTTATGGTGATTGATGGGTTTATCGCCTCAGGAATGCACAGCCCTGTGTCCTAACCCCAGAGCAACTTCGTCCAGGTGTAAAAGTCCCACTCCGAAGTAAATGGCGACGCAGATGTGATCATCCTTTCTGGCAATGCCGATTTTCCCTCCCACATTGAAACCGATGGCTTTCGGCATAATCTGAGAAAGAGCTTCCCTGGTGGCCCCGGCCACGGCCCCTTCATCGGCATGCGTTTCTTTAATCACACCTTCCCTCTTGGAGGCTACTACAGCCCGTTCAATAATTTTATTTACTGAGGAAATAAAATCACCACCATAATCAACAGCCGCCGTTTTAATCCCTTCTTTTAAAAACCGCTGTTTTAATTCCCGTTCCTCTTCCCTGCTTTCGGTCAAGGCCATTTCAATCGCTATCCGGGAGACTTTCCTGCTTCCGTAATGGGCCAACGCACGATCACCTCGCCCAAATTAAGATCCACTCCGGGGAATGCAAACATACCATTATACTCATTATCCTGGTTTATACTACTGGTAAGATTATAAAAGCGGGTAGAAAAAAAAGCAACTTTTCCTAATTTTTTATCTTCTTTAAACAAAACAGCATATAACCGTCTTTCTTCTTTAAATAATCAGTACACCATTAATTAAATGCACCGCCTCAATCCCGGCGTTCTGACAAATGCACTGGTCCAAGAGAGTATATGTTTCCCTCAACCCGGATTGTCGTATCTACCGCCGGGCTCAGCACATCACCGGAAACATCGAAGATTTCAATCTCCAGAGGACGTTTATAGCGGGTACCGTCCACTTCCAGGATATCTCCTTCCCGGACATAGACAGTCACATAACGGTCCCGGAATTCACCCCGCACTTCACCATTTACCAGGACCCTGGCCAGGGGAAGGGAAGAGAAGTTTTTTAACCGGAAGGTAATTACGGAATCCTGTAAGTCCCCGCTGGTGTCCCCCAAAACAGGCCGGGATGCCTCCAGGGAAGCTGCCGGCGCTGCTGCCTGCTCCGCATAGTCGCCGTAGATGCTCAACTGGGCAAGTACAACTACAGCCGCAATTACAACTATCAGCCCGATTAAACCCTTTTCCAGGGCCTGGCCCGGGGAGCTGCTAAATGGAGCTTTCAAGGGATCTTCCCCCATATATGAAATATTTTGCCTTGATCCATTTTATGTGAATTCCAGGCAAAACATTCTTTAAGCGGGGTTTAATAGAATTCCTTTTGGAGAACATTAAGCAGTGCCTATCTCAGATTATACTTCTTTTCCAGCCTGGTCCTGTATTCCTTTGTTTCCTCGTATACCTTAAAGAGCAGGCGCTCGATTTCATAATGACTCAAAGTAACGTAGGCCGGATCCAGGATTTCAACTTTCCGGAAGTCCTCCCTGGCAATAAAGCGGATAATATTTTCCAGGCTGTCCGCCTGGATTGTTAATATTAGAGGAGCATAAGCGGTAGTTGTGCCGGTTAACTCGTCAGAGACCGTATAAACCTCCGTAGATAAATCAATATCCATGATTTCCACGCCATGCAGGGGAACATTCTTAAAGATTGCAACCTGCTGCTCCCTCGCCTCTTCTGCGGCTTTATCCGAAGGTTTGCCCCCAAACAACAGGCGGCCCGGCTTGCTATCCCCCTTAAAATCAAGGCGCACCTTGGCAAGGATGCCGTTCCTGTCATTACGCCTGTCATCGTCTTGAAGTGTTGACAAGAAAATCCCCCACTCTCAGGTATCCGTAAGATAAACAAAAATAAAACAGCACTGGTTTTCAGTACGGGCTATAATTCTCCCCCGGATAGTTAAAGTCCTGCTTGCCCCTGCCAAACTATGTCACTATAACCACTAACAGGGCGTTTTCTCCTCAATCATTGAAGGCTTCAACACGTCCAGCATCCTGCAACCTTGTTTGTTCTCTAAAATTTAATACATGTGCTAACTATCTATCAATCTTCATTTTTATACTGGTACCGCGCCAGCAGCATGATGGCTAATTGTTTTTTAGCCCTGCTTTTAAACGCTTCACTTCTTCCCTGGTAAGGTGGCGGTACTGGCCGGGCCGCATATTTCCAATGGTGAGATTGCCAAACCTGGTGCGCTTAAGCCTCAGTACCGGGTGGCCGATGTGGTCGCACATCCGCCTGACCTGCCGGTTGCGCCCTTCATGAATGGTAATTTCCAGCAGCGCATTGCCTTCCCTGCTTTCCAGCATTCTGACCCTGGCGGGGGCAGTGGGACCGTCCTCCAGCACCAAGCCTTTGGCCATTTGTTCTAATTTGGCCGGTTCGGGTACACCTTTAACCCGGGCCAGGTAAGTTTTGGGCACCTGGTGCCGGGGGTGGGTTAAAGCGTAGGTCAGGTCGCCGTCATTGGTCAGCAAAAGCAAGCCCTCGCTGTCGTAGTCCAGCCTTCCCACTGGGTAGACCCGCTCTGGAACGTCCCTTAAAAGGTCCGTAACCTTCTTCCTGCCCTTTTCATCACTTAATGTTGTGATATAGCCCCGGGGCTTGTACATCAAAATGTAGATTTTACGCGGAGATGGGATAAGGGGGGTACCATCTACAACAATTTTATCCCTGTACGGGTCCACCTTTGTGCCGAGTTCGGTAACAACCTTCCCGTTGACTTTGACGATTCCCGAAGCGATCATTTCCTCGCAGCGCCGCCTGGAAGCAATACCGGCCCGGGCCATAACCTTTTGCAGGCGCTCCATGAAATCCACCTTCCGGCTAGAACCTATCGTCATCTATCCAAGAAATATTGAGATCATGATTGAAACTATTTATTAGAAGATCTCCAAATGATTTCGCGACAAATTCTTAGCCTATTATTGGGATTTATAAAAAAATATAAACTGATAAAGCTTTAATTGTCAATTACAACCCTTTAAATAAAAGCCACTGAAAGACATAAACCGTCACTTCCAGGCATGCCGGATTCAGCGACGGTTACTCATCAATTTTATTTTTCTCATCTCTATTATGTTTATTGAAGAGTGGGTTTAACCAGCCAACGCNNGAGTGGGTTTAACCAGCCAAACCAAAAATAACTCTGACGATGAAAACAGAGGCTACCAGCGTCGACAGGTCGGCGGTCAGCCCCAGGATAACTGAGTAGCGATATTTTTTAATCCCCACAGAACCGAAATATAAAGTGAGGACGTAAAATGTCGTATCGCAGCTCCCCTGCATGGTTGAGACAAGACGCCCCAAGAAGCTGTCCGGACCGTAAGTTTTAATAATATCCGAGGCAATCCCGAGGGCCGCGCCGCCGGAGAGCGGGCGCATAACGGCGTGGGGCAAAACCTCAGCCGGCAGCCCGACAAAATCCAGCACAGGGGACAACACCGTAACCAGTACTTCCATGGCGCCGGAGGCCCGGAAAATACTTATGGCCACAATCATTGCCACCAGGTAGGGAATGGTTTTAACCGCCGTTGCAAAACCCGCCTCAGCCCCGTCCACAAAGGTTTCGTAGACCTTAACCCCGCGCAGCATGGCGGTAAGCGGTACCACCAGCAGGATCAGGGGGATAGCCCAGCGGGAAAGTTCGGCGATAACTTCAAACATCCCCTTACCCACCTTTCCTGGAGTAGATTTGGCGCAGGATCCGGTCCACAACGATAGCCACGGTCATACTGAAAGCTGTGGCCATGATTGTCGGCCCCACTATTTCTGTAGGGTCCGTTGAGCCGTAGAGCAGGCGGATGCCGATAATCGTAGTCGGGATCAAAGTCACACAGGAAGTATTGAGAGCTAAAAAAGTGCACATAGCGTCTGAAGCGGTGTCCTTGTTCCGGTTGAGCTTCTGGAGCTCCTGCATGGCGATGAGGCCCATTGGTGTTGCGGCATTTCCCAGGCCCAGGATGTTGGCGCTCAAATTCATCACCATGGCCCCCATAGCCGGGTGGTCTTTTGGTACACTGGGAAAAAGAAAGCGCATTACCGGGCGTACCAGTAAGGCCAGGGCCCGCACCAACCCAGCTTCTTCGGCCAGCTTCATGATCCCCAGCCAGAAGGAAATGATGGCAATCAGGCTTATGGATATTTTAACCGCATCGTTTGCTCCATCCAGGGCTGCCTTGGTCACCACATCTATATTGCCCTTTGCGCCGGCTACGAGAATCCCAAAGACAATCATAGCCAACCAGACGAAATTAACCATGACCATTCCCCCGCAAGAAAGCTTGTCTTATGCTACTTTATGAAAAGGAACGGACAAATATTACATATAATGGTAAGGGAAAGACTCCCCACCAGGCATCGGCCTCTTAATCAAAGGGCAAACGGACGCGGTACCTGTAAAATTATATTATATTTTTCTTAATGAGACGATTTTTAAACACCCCTGTAAGATCAGCGGCAGCCACCCTGGCCCTGATCGCCTCCTTGTCCGTTGAGTACAAGCCCTTCTCCAGCATCCGCTGGAAGTAAACGGAACCCGAGAATGTATACTTTTTGCCCATCCCTTCGGGTTTTTTCATTTCCCTGTGCATGAATGAAATAATGTCCCCGCAGGCCAGTTCGGGCGGCAGAACCAGCGGCTCCTTCCCTGCCAGCAGCCTGGCGGCGTTGTGTCCCGCCAGGAAACCGGTAACAATAGCTTCGGTATGCCCTACCAGGAGACCGGTTTTTTCGCCGGCGCAGAAAAGATTGGGGGCTCCGGAAACCTTCAGGCTGTCGTCGCATGGCGCCATGGCCATAAAACGGACGGAATTGCCCTTCCCCCCGGAATAGGGGTCTGCGTACCGGGCATCCTGAAAACCATCCAGTGTCCGCAGGATTTCCAGCGGAAAGTAAGGGGTCATTAATTTGACGTGGCCGGTATCCAGGAGAACCAGGTTCCTGGCAAAATCACTAATGGCGTACTGCTGGCAGGCTTTGCGCTTGAGCTGGTCTTCTTTTTGTAAATGTTCCGGCAGGGGAATGACCAGCACGCCATCCCTCTCCAGTGCTGCGACCAGTTTAGGGGCAAGAGACTTCTTTTCCAATTTACAGGAACCGCTCATTGCTTCAAACTGAGGAAAACCTTCCCCCGCCTTGATTTCCTTGATACCTGCCTGCTCTGTTAAACTGACCCGGGGGCCGAAGGCGGGGCAGCGCAGGATACACATGGCGCAGCCGGTGCCGTAGCGGGAACAGTTCTGGGCCGGGCCCGCAGTTCCGGTACAGTCTATAAAAACCTCCCCCGGGATGACCTCACCGGAGGATGTCACAACCCCGGTAAGGCGGCCTGAAGTTTTAATTACCCCGGTTACTCTTGCCTGCAGCCTTAATTCAACGCCCTGGTTGCGCAGCATAGCTCTAACGGCAGGTTCAATCCGGGTAACATCATATAACAAGGCGTGGCGGTGTCCCGGAAAATCCACCCGGCGGTGGGTCGCTACTTTTTCAATCAAGCCGAAGAACTCTTCCGCACCCATAGCCCGGGCTTCTTCCATGGCAGTCAGCCGGCCGTTGTTGCGCATGATCCCGCCCACAAGACCGGTGCCCAAAAGCATATCTGTTTTTTCTAAAATTACCACATCTGCCCCTGCGTACGCCGCCGCACTGGCCGCAGCGCACCCCGCCCAGCCACCGCCTACAACCACAACAGACATAAATAGCCCTCCTTCTTACCATTATATGAAGGAGGGCTGTTAGTAGCTTCCTATTGACAAAAAAAGGTTTCAGGTAATAGTTTTAAACGCCCCGGTAGTTCTAGCAATCCTGCTGCCAGAAACTGTCTGCTCTTCGTTTACGGGTTCGGATGGGAAAGTATTTCTATTTTGGCGGCTTTACAGTGGCTTTCCCGGTTAGAACTACAATGCCATCCTGATTGGTACAAGTGGTTTTGATTACAGCAATATTTTCTTCTTTGTTTAATTCAATTACTTCACCTTCAGCTTTAATAGTGTCCCCGATCCTTACCGGTGCCGTAAACTTCAGTTCCTGGGCCATGTATATCGTGCCTGGTCCCGGCAATTTCATGCCTATTACAGTCGATACTAAACCGGCCGTCAGTATGCCGTGGGCGATCCTGCCCTTAAAAAAAGTATTTTTCGCATATTCTTCATTAACGTGAATTGGGTTCAAGTCACCGGTAATACCGGCAAAAAGATAAATATCAGTTTCGCTAATTGTTTTTTCCACAAATTCTTTTTGTCCGATTTCTAATTCATTTATCCTTTTGCCACCCGCCATTAGAATCAACCCCTTATAAATTTATTTCATAACTATAAAATTTTAAATATATTCTAAATGTTCTTTATACTGCTTGGCGACTCCTGCTTAAACCACTTTTTTACAAAGGAATAATACTATCAGTATTTTTGGCCGGAGTTTTTAACTCAGTTTCTTAAATGGCTTAGCAAAAGTGTTTTCACGGACACTTGAAGATGATGGGTGTTTCCTGTGTTTGTCAACAAAAATGGGGACCATGTAGTCATGAAAAAGGGGACCACCCCTGATGCCATAAATTGAGCAATTTCAATCATCATCCCTGCGCTGTGACCGTTAAAATAAAATCAACAGATTTCAACAAATAAGAATGAACACAATATACCAGAAACCTCCAGATAAGCTATGATGGAATTGGAAATAATAAATATTTCATCAGAGCACGGAGGGGATCATGACTGTCAGTGAAAGGTGGAAGATGTATCACAAAATTCAATCTCTAAAGGAAATGGGTTTAAATGTGTCCCAGATAGCCAGGAAGTTAGATATCTGCCGTAATACGGTTTATGTTTACCTGAACGCCACACCGGAAGACTTCGAAAGATTGAATCAGTCTAGTCAAACCAGACGTAAAAAATTGGATAAATACAAGAAAGAAATAACTAACTGGCTCAAAGAATATCCTGATTTGTCGGCTGCCCAGGTGCTGGACTGGCTTCTGGAAAAACACTCTGTTAGTAACGTTTGTGAAGGCACAGTTAGAAATTATGTAAACTTCCTGAGAAAGGAGCATGATATCCCAAAATTAATATTTAAACGGCAGTATGAGGCTGTAGAAGACCCACCCATGGGACAACAGGCCCAGGTAGATTTTGGAGAAACAAAGCTTTTGGATCCAAGCGGGCAGTCCGTTAGACTCTATTTTCTTGCCTTTGTATTAGCCCATTCCCGCTACAAATATGTAGAATGGTTGGCTCGTCCCTTCACTACCAGGGACTTAATACAAGCCCATGAAAACGCTTTTGAATACTACGGGGGGATGCCTAAAGAAATAGTCTATGACCAGGACCACCTGGTTCTGGTTAGTGAAAACCATGGAGACCTTATTTTAACAAAGGAATTTGCCCAGTACAAGGACAAGCGCCGGTTCAAGATTTACATGTGTCGCAAGCAGGACCCACAAACAAAGGGTCGGATAGAAAATGTCATCGGCTTTGTCAAAAAGAATTTCGTCCGTAACCGTATTTTTAACCACATCGACAAGCTTAACGAAGAGTGCCGAGCCTGGCTTGAGCGCACCGGCAACGGGAAGATGCACAACACCACAAAGAAAATACCGGCCCAGGTGTTTAGCGAAGAACGCAGGCACCTTGTAGTGCACCCCGTTGTCAAGACACATTTCTGAAAAAATTAAGCTATGTTACCCTCTCTTTCATTGAGAATTTTTATCCCCATAACCACCGCCTGAAGATTATACCATCTCCGGGCGCCGGAGCGTCAAGGT
>LFSA01000016.1 GCA_001512635.1 Pelotomaculum sp. DTU098
TGTATAAGAGACAGGCCCTGTAGTGGACAGGCTTGCCGTCCTGTGTGGCGGGTTTTGCCGTGATGGGAGAGCTGGTCGGCTGCGCCATCGCAGCGTCTCTTGCCACACGGTCTTCCTCCAGGGCGATCTGACGCGCCATCGAGTCCACATCCGCGAGCATCTTGTCATAGGTCGCGTTGTCTTCGGGGGAGAGGACGCCGTCCCTGGCGCGGATGTCGAGGAATGCCTTTGCCGCATCCCATGCCTTGGCGCGTTTTTCACGCATTTCGAGTACCTTTTTCATAAACAAATACCTCCGTTAAATGAATTTACGGGCCTGCAGTTTCTGCATAGCCGCTTCGATGGAAACGCCGGTCGGCGCTTCCTGCTTCTTTAGCTCCGGCTTCGGAGCGGATTTCGAGATGAGCTTGTTCATAAGTGAATTGGTAACCGCCCTGCGGCTGAACGCAAAGACCACATCCTCGGCATGACCGCGCTTTGCATCCTCCAAGATGCCGTCCACAAAGCCCAGCTCGATGGCCTTGTTTGCGTTCATCCAGGTTTCGCCGTCCATGAGATGGGAGATTTTCGCTCTGGACTGCCCGGTCTTGATTTCGTAGGCGTTGATAATGCTTTCCTTGACCTCGTCCAGCATGGCGATGGCCTTCTGCATCTCTTCGGTATCGCCGATAGCGATTGACATCGGATTGTGAATCATGAGC
>LFSA01000066.1 GCA_001512635.1 Pelotomaculum sp. DTU098
ACAGGGAACTCAACCGGGGTACCCCCGGCTGCCGCAACGCCCAGCTTGGCCGCCTGGGCCAGGTCTCTCAGGTGGATGTGTCCGGGAATAATTTCGTTAAAGGCGTTTGCGATGCCGATCATCGGTTTTTGCAGGTCATCGGGGGAATATCCCATGGCGTAAAAAAGCGACCTGTGCGGCGCCCTGGCGACCCCCTCCGTTGTCTGACAGCTGATCAAGGTTTCAGGTTTCTTTTCCAATATAAATGCCTCCCCGTAAAATAATTTGAAGGTACAATAATTGAGTTAATAAAGATAAAAAGTCAATGCTGGCCGGAAAAGATCCGTCCCCTTTATAGATGAATCAACTCTGGGCTATTGATTGACGGGTAAAAGGACCAAACCGGTGTGTGTCGGTCATATACCGTTAATCATTATATCATTGTAATGGGTTATGGAAAAGCTGTTCAAGCAAGTCCGTTTATTAAAGCTTCTAAAAATTCCGAAAAGCAACACTGGTAAAGATAGATTGTGCCCTATGGTTCTTATTAATTCTTGAATATTAACTCTCATTAAATATTAACTGTCATAAAACCTCGGATTCCAGTCATTTATTTATGGATGAGGGGAAGCGGCAGAGAAATTTAAGCAAACAGATCTTATTATTAATATTTTGCGCTTAGAAGGAAGGCCGGGAGCGAACCGGTATTACGGTTTAATCGTCATATAATCATAAAGGGCTCCAGAGAATCAATAAAGCTAATTACCAGGGAAGGGGTCATGCTGCTCCCAGTCTGCACCCGGGAAGAATGTAAAAAAAATAGCAGACTGGTTTAAAGGGCTGGAATTTCTTGCGGTATGAGAATAGACTGCAAAGCTTTTATTACCGGTTTTTTAAGCCGGCTGTCATTTTTGTTTTCCTGGCTTTGTTGTAATAGAAGGGTGACTTCATGAGAGGCAGGAGGGCATTATTGCTCCTTACCCCAAAAAAAGCCCTAAACACTGCGTATGGGATGATAAGAAGTTATATTCTTCAATTATTTTCAGGTGGGAATCCAGGCGTACTTCAAGAGGGTGCGGTTCTTCGTGGGATTAGTCTCTGGTTTTGTTAACTGTTGTCTTTAATCTACATCTGGGAGATAGGGTGGTGTAAGATTATGACCGGGAAAAAGAATCATCCAAAGGTCCAATGTTTTATCAACACTGTTATGTCCAGATTCGAGTTTGTGGAAGCTTATCATGAAACAAAGGCCACTGTAGAATGTTATCTTCATAGCATTCTGGACGGATTCAGCCTGGAAGGGCTAGCCGAAGAGGATGCTGTTGATCAGGCTATCAAACAAGTAGGTGATCCAATCAAAATAGGGGATGAGTTAAACTTTCTGGAATCCCTTCATGCCTGTTTTTTATAGAAATGATCACCAAACCGGGCCGGAAAACTGTGCTTGATTCTGGTTTTATAGTGTTCCCCGGCTAATCAGTTATTGGGTTAAAAGCTCCCGTCACTCTATAGATATACTTTGAAAGGTTCGGCAATCCACTGCGGGAGGCCGCCACAGGTATTCTTGGAGTGGGAGCTTTTTTTATCCGTTTTTTAAGCAGAAATCCATTGAAGTAAGCTGAAAAGCCATCTTTATGCTCAGCTAGATCTAAACACCCTTTACAAGTATCTGTAAGAGGGGTAGACTATGCTTATATAATATTAATCTTCTAGGAATTTAAGCATATTACTGTATTAGGTTATCAACTGAAGATAAAAGGGGGTTTAAAATGCCTGGAATTGCTGCTAGTCTTACTGATTTAATAGGAAATACGCCGCTGCTCAGGTTACAACGGCTTTCCCAGGGGCTGGGGGCGGATCTTATTGTAAAGCTTGAATCTTTTAACCCTGGCGGCAGTGTCAAGGACCGTATAGCTTTTCATATGATCCGGCGAGCTGAAGAAGAAGGCCTGCTCAAGCCGGGTTCGGTCATCATTGAGCCGACCAGCGGGAATACTGGAATTGCTCTTGCCTTCATCGCTGCCTGCCGGGGTTATAGACTTATCATAACAATGCCGGATACCATGAGTGTCGATCGCGTAAACCTGCTCAAGGCCTACGGGGTAGAAGTGGTTCTAACCCCCGGCGTCTTGGGGATGAAAGGCGCTGTGCAGAAGGCTGATGAGCTGGCCCGGCAAATACCGGGGTCCTATGTCCCGCAGCAATTTGAAAACCCCTATAACCCCGAAATACACCGTCTTTGCACGGCGGAGGAAATCTGGCAGGATACCGGAGGACAGGTGGATATCATAATAGCGGGTGTCGGCACAGGGGGCACGATCACCGGGATCGCCCAGGCACTCAAACCGCGCAAGCCGGAACTGAAAATCATAGCGGTGGAACCTTTGGAATCCCCGGTTCTATCCGGAGGGGCGCCTGGACAGCATAAAATCCAGGGTATCGGCGCCGGCTTTATCCCTGGTGTTCTGGATCTTTCTCTGGTGGATGAAATAATCAGGGTGAGCGGTGATGATGCCTATAACAGCAGCAGGGAATTAGCACGGAAAGAGGGGCTCCTGGCCGGCATATCGTCCGGAGCTGCTATCTTTGCAGCACTTGAAGTAGCAGGCAGAAGCGAAAACAAGGGAAAAATGATTGTAGCCATTCTCCCGGATACCGGTGAACGCTACCTGAGTACGCAGCTGTTCCGTGACTAACAGTATATTATATATTAAGAACCTTCCGTCCTGAGGCAAAGGATTTTTACTTGAGCATAAAAAAGGTCATTTTTTATTCCTATTTTTATGGAGAGGGGTTTGTAAGATATGAAATTTTCTTCACGGGCGCGCTACGGTCTACGGGCAATGCTGGAACTGGCGCTCAATTATAACCCGGAAGAAACCATGCCACTGGTTCAGATAGCAGAAAGACAGGGGATTTCAGAAGGATATCTGGAGCAGATGATGACCCTCCTGCGTAAAGGAGGTCTGGTCCGGAGCGTACGGGGCGCCCAGGGTGGCTACAGGCTTAACCGGGAACCGGGCAAAATAACAGTTGGTGAAATCGTCCGGTGCCTGGAAGGCCCCCTCGGCCCCACTGGCTGTGTCAGTGAAGACGACCCGGAAGCCTGCGACCGTGCCGAGTTTTGTGTGACGAAAATCCTATGGGAAAAAGTCAGGGATGCTATAGCTTCTGTGCTGGATAACACTACCCTTGAAGATCTTTGTCAGGAAACGGAAAGAATACGTCATCAGAAAGAGGCAAACATGTACTATATCTAGCCTCCAGGTTAAGTTAGAAATGAACCAGTGAACCAGTATAATCAGGGGACGGTTTCTGGTCTCAATCCTTACCCGGAATGATTCAGGGAAACGTCCCTCAAGCCCTTTAATGATTCTTGACAAATACCTACTGATTTAATATGATTAGAATGCTCCCATTAAAAGGCCGTGGTAAAAACAGGCTCTTTTTCTTTTGCACAGGTACAATTAAAATAACCATTATTCAAATATGTTTAATATCTCAAGATGTTTATGTATAGATACGGGGAGAAGAGAAACGCTTATTAAAGAGACATGATAGTACAGGGGGTTCAAGTAGTGCGTAGAATTTATTTTGATCACAGTGCCACCACGCCTGTAGTCAAGCAGGTTGCTGATGAAATGTATCGCTTTTTAACAGGCGATAATTTTGGCAACCCTTCCAGCCAGCATTATTTTGGCTGGATCGTAAAGGAAGCGGTAAAAGAGGCACGTGAAAAGGTGGCCCAGTCAATTGGGGCGGACCCGTCCGAAATAGTATTTACCAGCGGCGGAACGGAGTCGGACAACATGGCCATCCACGGCGCGGCCTACACCAACCTGAAGAAAGGGAACCACATCATTACCAGCGCAGTTGAGCACCATGCTGTTTTGAACACAGTCAAGGCACTGGGAAAACAGGGCTTTGAGATAACTATTCTCCCTGTGGATGAACATGGTATGGTCAGTGTGGAGGATGTAAAACGGGCGATCACAGACAAGACCATCCTTATTACTATTATGCATGCCAACAACGAAGTGGGAACCATCATGCCCACAGCTGAAATTGGCAGATTGGCCAGGGAGCGTAAGATAATTTTCCATGTGGACGCAGTGCAGAGCTTCGGAAAGATTCCTGTTAACGTTGATGAGCTTGGGGCAGATTTACTTACAATTTCCGCGCACAAGGTTTACGGGCCCAAAGGGGCCGGCGCTCTGTATATTCGCAAAGGGACGCCCTGGCGACAGACTCTCTTTCATGGAGGCGCCCAGGAGCGCCTGCGCAGAGCTGGCACGGAAAACATTCCGGGTATCGTCGGATTGGGCAAAGCTGCAGAGCTGGCAGTAGAAAACATGGAACAAGAAAGCAGCCGGCTCATCCGCTTGCGTGACAAAGTTATTGCGGGAATCATGGAGCGCATCCCGCATGTCCGGCTAACCGGTCACCCTGTCCAGCGCCTGCCCAATCACGCCAGTTTTTGCTTTGAATATATCGAGGGCGAGTCCATGCTTTTATACCTGAACATGGAGGGCATCGCTGCTTCCAGCGGGTCCGCCTGCACCTCGGGTTCTTTGGAACCATCTCATGTGCTACTGGCTATGGGGATACCGCACGAACTGGCTCATGGCAATTTGCGGATTACCCTGGGCAAAGACAATACTGAAGAGGATGTGGATTATTTCCTTGAAAAGCTTGTACCAATTGTAGAAAAACTGCGGGATATTTCACCCTTTGGTGAGAAGGACTAAGCCGGCCTGTGAGTCAATTATAAGGGTTAACCCGAATAAGGAGAAACCCAGCTTGCGCCGTACAGGGACTTATCTCGTATCTCATGTCAAACAATGATCAGCATGTCAAAACCCGGGAATTAGAAAAACTGGATAATTTAGTTTTTAACCTGCCTCTGGAGAAAAACAGCAAAACCAGTCCTGTTACCCTCCAAGGGTGATATCCTGGGTTTCGTACCAGCGGAGCGCCTCATAAAACTGCTCAGGTTTAAAATTTGGCCATAATTCATCGACCACATAGAAGTCGGCATAGATGGACTGGACCGGCAGGAACCCGCTGAGTCTCCTGCGCCCGCCCCAGCGGACAATCAGGTCCACACGGGAGATATCTGCGGATGCGATTAAATCAATGAGGTTGCGCGGAGGTTCAGAGCCGTTCTTTTTACGGATAAAACTTAAGGCATGATTTAAGTCCCACTTCCAGCCGTAATTGACCAAAAAATTGACCTTGATCCGGCCCTGCCCGAAGGTATGCCTCTTCCGGTAGGCAAGAAGCTCGGGAGGGAAAAGCGGGGATGAATAGTCACCAATCACAAAAAGGGATGCGTCCCTGTTGGAAAGCAGCCGGACTGCTTCGACACATGCCCTTTGAAAAGCTTCTCTTTGTACCGCCGGCCGCTTTGTGTTATCCTGGGTAAAGCCATAAAATGTTAGCTCTTCAATTCCCAGGTCAAGGCAAATCTCGTAGAGCTTGAGGCCGGGCTCGAGTCCCTTCTCATAACCGGCTTCCTTAGGCAGTCCTTGACTCAAGGACCACCTCCTGTTTCCGTCGGGAATAACACCAACATGCCTCGGCAGCCGCTTGAATTTGGGGCGATCCATGGTTGTTCACCTCATTTAAAGCTTTCTCTAAAGCTTCTTCGTAAAACCTGTATTATAAGATTTCCCCAAAAATGGATCAAATAGTCTGCCTGTCAGTGACAAGCGCACTGCAGGCTGTTTTATTTTGAGCGCCGGAAGGAAACACGATAGGGTTATCGAAAAATAACACATTTAAGAATAGCAGGGGGGCTGAATAAAATGTATGATACATATCATTTTTTTGAGAGAATAATGGACGGTAAGGTGGTTTTCGTAGACCGCGAGGCAAGTGTGAAGGACCTGCAGTGGAACCCGCATGCGCAGTTTAAAGGCGTTTTTTTAAAACATTTGATTAAGGGAGATTCCACCGGAGGCAAGTTTAGCTACCATTTAGTTAAAATATCGGAAGGCTGTGAAATCGGGGACCACATTCATGAAGGCAAGTATGAGGTACATGAAGTTGTCGGTGGAGTGGGCAAAGGCGTAATGAACGGGGTGGAAATCGTCTACGAACCGGGAGTTATGGTTGTTGTGCCGGACAGCGTGGTGCACAAGATCTCCGCGGACAAGGGGAATTTATACATCCTGGCAAAGTTTATACCGGCTTTGCTTTAGTTGTATTAAAGAACTTTCCCTGTTTACTTATGGTGATAATTGTTAGATTAATTAAAAGCCGCAATATTTATGTATAAAACCAGGGGTCTGCAAAGTGATGCAGACCCTTTTTTGCGCTTTCCGGATCCCAGGGCTGTAAGTACTGGTATATATTGTATAAAAAGGAACAAAAAGTGTTAAAATACATTAATAAATTAATAATAAGGAGGGGTTTCGTGAATAAACACCTTACATCTCTGCTCATAAAGTTTATTATGATTGGCCTGATAAGTGTTATTATTCTGCCTCTATTTGCTCAAATCAGTAGCGGCCAGGCAATCCTTATTGCCGTTGTTCTGACAGCGGTTGCTTATCTTCTGGGGGATCTGATGATTCTGCCCCGCTACGGAAATAGCACGGCAACTGTACTGGATGTGGTCCTGGCAGCCTTGGTCATCGGCATTTCGGACTGGATAATCAACGGTTTTGCAACCTTAACGCCAGCCGGATGGGCATTGTTCCTCGGTGTCCTGGCAATAGGTGAATGGTTTTTCCACAATTACCTCAAAACCAGCCCTGTTCCCGCCGGGGATGCCGGAGAAGAATATAGTCCAAATGAAGATAAAGTAGAATAAACGAAAAAAGCTCAGCAAAAATGCTCTCTTGAGTAACGCTGCAGACCCGGGCAAGCCCGGGTTTATTTATGTTTCCGGTTTTTAGTAACAACCGAGTTTGCGATAGATTTTTCTTTTGTACTGGCCCAGGGCATTGTTTACTTTCCGTTTTTCCATGAGCATCTCGAACCTGAGTACTTTCTGGGTCAGCTTTTTTGTTAACTGCTTACGTTCGTCCTCCTCGTGGCAGTAGTCAATCAGCTTTTGTAGAGAGACGATCTCTTTTTTTAGCTGAAGTTCTTCGGGCAGCACCCCGGCGTTTTTCAGGATCGTATATGCTGCCCGGAGTTCTTCCGGAACATGGGCAAGGTTATCCAGCTGAAGGGGTTTACCCTTGCAGGGGAGATTGTCCAGTTCGCCGTTCTCTATGGCTTCACGGATTTTGTTTTCAGCTATTAATTCAAAGATATACATTGAAACGCTCACCTTCTGAAAGGTTATTCATTTGCCGCCTGGCAGTTGCCAGCGCTGCTATTTTATATTATTTGGTGCCGGAGGGTTGAATACCTGCAGGTTAATAAATAAAACTGAAGGAAGTTTTAAAATTCCGAAAAGGAAGCACTTAACGGCTCGTAGAAGCAAAATAACAGGACGGAAAAACAAACGGAGGGATTATTTTGAGCATCTTATATGAGCCGTTTGCTATCGGGGCGGCCCGGTCCATGGTTGTAAAAAACCGCTTTGTGCGCTCCGCTACCCATGACTTTATGGGAAATATGGACGGTAGCCTGTCGGACCGGGAATTTGACTTATACCGGACCCTGGCTGCCCATGACCTGGGCCTGATCATTACGGGACACTCCTATGTGCTGCATCCCGAGGGAAGGATCCGGCCCGGCCAGAACGCCATTTATGATGACAGTTTTATCGAGGGCTACCGGAAGTTGGCCCGTATTGTCCACAAGTATGGCGCCAAGCTGGTATTGCAGATCAGCCATGCGGGCAGGCAGGTGGATACACTGACCAAAGAGGATAACTGGATGCCAGTGGCGCCCTCGCCGGTGACCAACAGGGTGACAGGCATTACACCCAGGGAAATGACTGAGGGGGAAATCCTGCAGTGGATTGAAGCCTATGCTGCTGCAATGGCCCGGGCCAAGGCCGCGGGCTGCGACGGCGTCCAGTTGCATATTGCCCATGGCTACGGTTTGTCCCAGTTCATCTCGCCCTACACCAACCGACGCAGGGACAGGTGGGGGGGAAGTCTGGAAAATCGCACCCGCATTTTACGGGAAATAATGTCCCGGGGCCGCCGCCTGGTTGGAGATGATTTTCCCGTGCTAGCCAAACTTAACACTACAGACGGTTTCGACGGACCAGAATACCTAACCCTGGAAGATGCCGTAGCCGTAGCCAGAATTCTGGAAAGCTGCGGGGTGGATGCTATAGAGGTCAGCGGCGGCATGAAGGAGGCCGGCGATGTAATGTCCCGCAAAGACATCAACAGCCAGGAACAGGAGGCTTACTTCAAAGATGCGGCCAGAGCAATCAAAGCTACCGTTTCCATACCCGTGATTCTGGTGGGGGGCTTGCGTTCCCTGTCTGTTATGGAGTCCCTTGTCACCAGCGGTGTTGCCGATATAGTCTCCCTGTGCCGCCCGTTAATCCGGGAGCCGGATTTAATTAGCCGTTTTCGCAAGGGACAGGCAAAGTCGGCCTGCAGGTCCTGCAACGCCTGTTTTAACCACGGAGGAATCCAGTGTCCCCATAAGTGAAATTTTCATAATAACTAAGAGCGCCGCAAACATAATAACCGTTTGGCGACGCTTTAAAAATTAATATTTTTTTCAGGAGAATGTATAAAAAACATTACTTATAGGCAAATTAATTATGTATGCCACTTTATCCGTTTTCCTGCTCACCCAGAGCAGGATTTCTTTTTTATGCTGAAGTTTAGCCAGTAAAATCCGCAGTTCCATTAAACTATCCATAAATTTCTTTTATATTTTATATATCATACTACGTATTTTAGACTTCTTGGTGATTTAATTCGGGCAAAGTTTCCTTGCTTAAGCTTCTGGGTCTTTATTAATGAAATGGTTGTGCTGCCGGAGCAAGACCATCTTTGTATTCTTGACATGGTCGCTTAAATAAACTGAATAGGTTTCCGGGTTATTCATGCGCAGGTACTCGGGACGGAACATAGCCAGCTGTTCTTTGTGGTAACTCCTGATTTCCTCCAGGGAAGGCAGCTGGTAGACTTGTTTTCCGCCACTAAATACAGGTACAAGCATTTCAATAGCTTCGTACTTGTCAGGGTCGAACATGGCATTCCGGTCTTTGCCCCTGATATCTTCATCGATAAAAGCTATATAGTCTCCCTCGCTCCAGCCCGTGCTCTTATTCACCATCCGGTAGATTGTTTTTACCCCGGGTGTAGTTACCTTATCGTAGCTACCGGAAATCTTAATGACCGGCTGGTAGCTTCCGTTGGCTTCTTTGGCTACGAGCTTATAGATGCCTCCCAGGGCAGGATCGTCATAGCAGGTAATCAAACGGGTGCCGATGCCCCACATGTCGATTTTTGCTCCCCGCTTCTTCAATTCCGCAATCCTGTATTCATCGAGGTCGTTGGAAGCAACAATCTTGACGTAGTCCAAGCCCGCTTCGTCCAGCATCCTGCGTGCTTTAATGGAGAGGTCGGCCAAATCGCCGCTGTCCAGACGGATTCCGATCATCTTTTTGCCGATTGATTCCAGGTATTTCCCGATTTTTATTGCGTTGGGTACCCCGCTTTTCAAAGTGTCATAGGTATCCACAAGGAGGATGACATGATCCGGAAAAGCATCGGCGAAGTTTTTAAAAGCTTCCTCTTCACTGTCGTGCTTCTGTACCCAGGAATGGGCGTGGGTTCCCTTGGTGGGGATGCCAAAGAGCTTGCCGGCCATCATGTTGGAAGTGGAATCAAAACCGGCGATGTAGGTTGCCCTTGCTCCCCAGAGCGCGGCGTCTGCCTCCTGGGCTCTTCTCATGCCAAATTCCATCAGGACATCATTAGGGGCCACCTGCCTGACCCTTGCTGCTTTGGTAGCTACCAAAGTCTGGTAGTTCATAAAGTTCAGAATGGCTGTTTCCACCAGCTGGGCTTCCAGTAACCTTGCCTCTACCTGGACAAGAGGTTCGCCGGGAAAAACAAGGCTGCCCTCACGGACCGCTCTGATATTTCCTGTAAAACGGAATTTTCTCAGCTCTTCAAAGAAAGCCGGGTCGTAGTTTTCCTCCTGGCTTGCCAGATAAGCTATATCGTCCTCGTTGAAACGCAGGTTATTAATGTAGTTGACGATTCTCTCAAGCCCGGCAAAAACTGCAAAGCCATTGTCGAAAGGCTGTTTTCTAAAAAAAGCCTCAAAAACGCTTTTATTATTATGAACGCCCTTTTTCCAGTAGGCATACATCATGTTTATCTGGTACTTATCTGTGTGTAAGGTCAAATTTTCCTGCAGCAAACCTGCTTCACCTCAGAATATATAATTTTAGAAACCCCGTTCTTTACCCAGGAAAGTTTCGACTATATTTATACGTTCCTGTTCAGCTGATTACCTTCTTTATTATATTGAAATTCGATGAGCTCGTAAATACAGCTTATAGCGCGAAACGTGCAAGTACTGTACTTAATTAACAGGATTTGCATAACAAAAAAATATAAAAACTATAAATATTCGACTTATCTCCCATTTATTTGAACAGCTCGTTACAGGTCTCATCATTCATCAAGTTGTTACTGTTTACTCAGAACCAGTGAATGGTCTAATTCTCTAAAAATAATAGTATTCAGTAATTTGTCGGAAGTGATGGCAGTAAAGGGCGGTGAGTTTTACAAAATGCCCCCCTTTACAAATTTTATTTATACCCCTTTGTTCTGTAAAATATCATATAACAAGGTGTGCTGAGAACATCCTGAAACTGGAGGAATATCTATGTTTATAATTGACCGCTTTGAAAATGATTGGGTTATTCTGGAATTCGAGCGAAAAACCTTTCGCCTGCCCCGGCAGCTTGTACCACCGGAAGCCATGGAAGGGGATGTGCTCAAAATCGCGGTGAGCATAGATGCCGGCGCTACAGCGAAGTTAAAAGAGAATGTCCGCACGCTGGCAGAACGGCTCTTTAAGGAGTGACTCGGCAATGACCAGCTTGAAAAGAATAATCTTATTTGTACTGGCTTTTTTCTTGCTGGCAGGCTGTGCCGCTAATAAACCTGCAGTCCCTCCCGGGAAGGGGGATGAAGGACTTGAGCCTATACCCCATTCCCAGGAATTACCCCCCGGAGCGCAACGGTTGGCGGCTGAGATGAAAGTCCATTTCCTGGATGTCGGACAGGGTGACTCGATCCTGATCCAGTTTCCTGACGGGCGAAATATGCTTGTGGACGCCGGGGGAAACGATGATGCTTCCACGGTTGTCAACTACTTGAAAAAAACGGGTGTAAAAAGGCTGGATTATCTAATCGGTACTCATCCCCATGAGGACCATATCGGCTCTCTGGACACGGTCATAAACAGTTTCCAAATCGGTGAAGTATTCATGCCCAAAGTGACGCACACGACCCGGACTTTCCAAGATGTTCTGGAGGCTATAGACAGGAAGGGGCTCCAGATCAACCCAGCGAGGGCCGGGGTGACCATTATGGAGGACGGCATGCTGGCAGCGAGGATCCTGGCGCCGTGCGGGGAGAAATATGACGAGCTTAACGATTATTCTGCGGTCATCATGCTCACCTGCGGGGAGGTGTCCTTCCTCTTGACCGGTGATGCGGAAGCGTTGTCAGAAAAAGAAATACTGGCAAGCGGAGCCTCAATAAAAGCCGATGTACTGAAAGTAGGCCACCACGGGAGTAGTTCATCAACATCAGCTGCCTTTTTGAAGGCCGTTGGACCCAGGTATGCCGTGATCTCTGTAGGAGCTGAAAATGATTACGGCCACCCGCATCAGGCTACCCTGGACAGATTGAAGAAACAAAATGTTGAAGTGATCCGGACAGATAAGCAGGGGACAATAATTTTCACGACAGATGGGAAAGAACTATCTTTTACGACAGATAACTGAGCCAATTCTACCGAAAACAACAGTTAGTAAAAGGCCTGAGGCCTGATCTTGAGAAAAATGTTGATAAATATCGCAATATTTCTAAAGGATTTTATATGATTTTGACGAATGATACTTTAACCAGTATTAATGGGTAAGGTGGGAGGGGGTATTTTATGTTAGATAAGAAAGAGTATGTTCAAATTGAGGTGGGCGGAAAACATTATTTATGCTCTATTTGGTACAGAAGTAAAGATATATTGTGGTACGGGAAAAGGCTGGAGTCTGAAATTTCAAATCTATGTTATGCGGTATCCAGAGAAGGACTGCTTAAAAAGATAAGGATGCAAATTGCTGCAGCAAACAAATAAAAAGGCGGGAGCCCAGCTGAGGGCTTTTTCCTTTTTTTATTATTCTATATGAAGTACAGGTAAACAATGTATATATTTATTATAAATATAATTTATAGATAGTTATAGAATAATAAAATAGACTACGTAGACTACACGGAGGTCTTGGAGATGAAACAGATTTGGGCGCCGTGGCGTTCTGTTTATATCGGAGGGGAACACGGCGAAGGCTGCTTTTTTTGTGAGAAGCTTAAATCTAAAGAGGATGAGGACAATCTTGTTTTACTTCGCGGTAAAGAGACCTTTGTCATAATGAATTTGTATCCGTATAACAACGGGCACCTCCTTGTCGCACCCAAAAGGCATGTGGGCGAAATTGAGGACCTGAGCGAGGAAGAGATGATGGAGCTTTTTAAAATGACCCGGGACATGGTTAAAGCACTCCGTGCCTTTAAACCTGAAGGTTTTAACGTGGGTGCCAACATCGGCAGGGTTGCCGGGGCAGGGGTGCCCGGTCATTTTCACATCCACGTGGTTCCTCGCTGGAATGGTGACACAAATTTTATGCCGGTGCTCGGGGATACCAAAGTAATCTCAGAATCCCTGGAAGTAACCTATAAAAAAATCAAAGAATCACTGGAAAAGAACTGCGCTTCACTTGTCAATAAAAAAGACATTTAACCGGACTTTAACTGGAGGTCAAAGCAGGGCGGACGTTCAATTCCGGCCACCTGAATGATGAAAACCGCAAAGGGTGTATAAGATGGGAGATTCCGCCAAGGCTGAACTGGTGAAATGGCGGCGCCTTGTCCTGTTGGCAACCGTATCGGGTGTAGCTATATTCTCACTACCCTGGATCTCGGGTAGATACAAAATCATGCTGGCCCTGCCCCTTTATGCAATGTTTGTTTATGTATTTTATAAATACTTATGCGTCAAAAGGGAGGCGTCAGCAGGGGTTTACGGGAGCGTCAAACAAACTCCTCCTGGGGTTGTTAAGGCAGGAAAAGGAAACCGGAACAACGCAACAACTGCCAAAAAACGCCGTAAAGGACGCTGAACTATAAGCACAGCACTTTTGTAGACTGGCGGTTATTGGGGCTGTTGTTTATTAAATATGTTTTCTTTCAGGTTTTTCAGGAAATACAGCTTTAATTATGATCATGTCTTTTGAGCATAATCGTGCAGGTTTTATAAAGGCTTCTGGTGTTACCAGAGGTCTTTTTTGTTGTGTGCGCCCGGCATGGGCGATAGCTTGGCTGTGAAAGTCCGCTATGGGCTTGGCAGTGGGAACCATTAGCCAAAGGCAAGGGTGTCCATCGCGAGGTGGAATCTGAAGGAAGCCGGAGGCAAAGTCCCGACCCGATGAACAAGAACCACATGCGAGGCTGCATTTGGGCGGACGAGTCTGCGCAACAAGATAAAGTCCGACACTGCCCGAACCCTATGCAGTAGATGTGGCGGGTACATGGGATGAAGGCTATCGTTCTTACCCGGGGAGGTCTGGCAGGTACGCTATGGTAATGAATTTTAACTTGGCAACCCGTGCAGAGATGTACGGCTGAACTGCCAGAAGTCAGCAGAGGCCATAGTAGGCAGGAGGACATGAACGTCTGCTGAAGGGCCGAACGTCGGAAGGTTTTGGAAGTTTGCGGTACTCGACGGATACGCGAAGAAAGCAGAAAACCTCATATGAGGGCTGGCCTGCAAAGAATAGGGAGGAGCCTGAAGGTATGCAGGGAGCGCCGGGTGTATCCGCGGCGTCCAAGAACGGAAGAAACGGCGACAACGGGTATTCCGGCAACCTGCTTGAAGCGATAGTGGACAGGGACAATCTGAACCGTGCTTACAAGCGGGTAAAGGCCAACGGTGGCAGTCATGGAGTGGATGGTATGACGGTGGATGAGCTTCTGCCCTACCTGAAACAACACGGTAATGCTATTCGTCAGGCCATACTGGAAGGGACATACATCCCGCAACCCGTCAGGCGCAAGGAGATTCCCAAGCCTGGCAATTAGAACAAGGCACGACAACCTGGTAAGGCTTGGATTAGACGACCGTAAAGCATGGGAATTTGCCAATACGAGAAAAGGCTACTGGAGGGTTTCCAATAGCCCAATCTTAAGTTGTACCTTAACCAATGAATATCTTGTTAAGCTCGGTTTCATAAGTCTGACACAAAGATACTCGAAGTACGCTCATTCTGGCGAACCGCCGTATGCCAGGCCGGCTTGTACGGTGGTGTAGGAGGGTCGGCGGCTAAAAGCCGCCCCCTATCCTAATTTAGGAAATTATGCTTTTCGAGAGTTGTGGATAAGTGTAGAATTAAGTCATGGAAGCAAATGGTAAACCTCGTGTAGAAACAATAAAGATAAAACAAATATTTGCTGACCACTGGGAAAAATTTCTGTAAGATTAACTTACATAAAATTCCCAAAGATATGGTTGAGAGTGTCATCGATTCTGTTGAGATAATGCTAAGGTGTGGTGACCCTCGCTATGGCTTTCTTAAATACATGTGCCCAGAGTGTGGGAAGCATCAAAAAATTGTGGGATTTTCCTGCAAGAGCCGTTTTTGCAACCAGTGCGGTAAGATTTATATAGATAATTGGGTGAATAAACAGGTTGAAAAGATTATCGATGTAGGGCACCGCCATACGGTATTTTCTATTCCTAAAGAGATAAGAGGCAAATTTTACTGGCATAGAGAAATGCTAAAAGAACTAAGCGATGGAGTTGCTGAGGTAATTCAATATTGGTATAGAAGCAAGTCAAAAAAGATGGGGTATGAAGTCGGCATTATTACCACGATTCATACCTTTGGGACGTGATTTGGGTTTTAATCCTCACGTACATGCCTTGGTAACGGAAGGTGCAATAGATAAGTTTAAGAATTGGAAAGAGGTAGGATATATACCTTACGATTATTTGCGGAAGAGCTGGGAGAAGGTATTACTTGGAATTGTTCAAAAGAAATTTGGACGAGAACCGGGAATAAAGAAACTAATAAATGAATTATACCGCAGATATCCGAAAGGTTTTTACGTACACGCTAAAACCAGGATGAGAGATGCCAAGGGAGCAGCCAAATATATTGGCCGGTATCTGGCCCGACCAGCTATTGCAGAGTATAGAATTATTAGCTATGACGATAGGAAGGTAAAATTTTGGTATATTGATCATAGAGATGAGCAGAGAAAAGAAAAGGAGATAGATGCTTATGAATTTATTGGTAAACTGATAATGCATATTCCTAAAAAACATTTCAAGATGGTAAGGCGATATGGCATATATCGTCGTGATATTAACAAATTGGCTCAAAAGGTAGTAGGTCTTTACAATTTCCTGAAAACAAAAATTAAAAGCAAGCTTAAGCCAACCACGACGAAAAAACATACATGGAAAGAACGATTGATACAAAGCTTTGGCAAGAATCCCATAAGATGCCCGAGTTGCAAATGTGAGATGGAACTTTGGGTGATTTGGCATCCCCGCTATGGTTACATTTATGATGCCATTGTTGGGTTAAAGAAGGAGGGTGAAGAAGAGGATGACGGACAAAATAGACAAAATATGGGACAAAAACGCCATTCCATTTCAGGACGATCCAGAGGACAAGTCCCATCACAAGTATCGTTGTCAGAGCTGTGGATTTAGCGAATGGATTCCTGTGTGGATAATTGATGAATTCGCCTGGGATGAAAACCCTGGTGTTATGCCTACAGTTGATTGTCCAGAGTGCGGAAGGGATTTGTTTTAAATGGGGGAAACCGAGGATATAGATAGTCCTTAGCTTATCTAGCCCCGGTTTCATTTAAGTCGCCCGATAGGGCGAATTTGTTCTTCAGTGCGATTATTTTGTGATTACTGGTTGAGGCGAAGTTTTCAGCTATGACTGGAAAATTGCTTTTAATTTCCATGAACATGTAATAAAATAAGTTACGACAAATTTCGATTTTAAGGGAAGTGCAAGCATTGAAGAAGAAAAAGAAAGAGTTTTCTTTGACTGCTTCAGGTTTCGAATACGATAAAGAACTTTCCAGGGTGCCCATTAAGGTATTTCCAGCCCTTCAAGCTTTGATTGCCAATCAATATGACTTAATCAAAATGCTCCAGGAACATGTTCCGGATCAGTCAATATTTCTTCAATCACATCTGTCTGAACTGGTTGAGGTGGAAGAAACAATACAAAAGGAATATGCAAAATACTGCGCTAAAAGGGAAGAACAGAGAAAGAAAAGACAGGAAAAGGC
>LFSA01000048.1 GCA_001512635.1 Pelotomaculum sp. DTU098
AGGGCGGTGCTTGTCGTATTAACCATTTTTGCCCTTCTCGCCTGGTCCGGACCAGCTTCAGCACGCCTGGATGAATTAATCAGGGTGAACGCTCCCTATATCACCCCACCGGCGGTGGAAGTGGCAACTGCCCAGCGTTTCTATGAGGTAAAGAGCGGAGATACCCTGACCGCTATTGCTGCCAAAAACGGAATTTCCCTGAAAATGCTGGCTGCCGCAAACAGGTTGGAGGATTGTGATAAAATCAAGGTGGGACAGCTTTTAACAATCCCCTCTGAATACTTCACCCACCTCGTTCAACCGGGCGAAACAATGTGGGAGATTGCCAGGATGTACCGTGTTGAGGTGGAAGAGCTGGCAGCAAGAAACGGGCAGATAGACCCGGACAGGATCCTGGCAGGTCAATGTTTAATCATACCCTGCGGGGACACCGGCCAGGGGGTCTGGGAGACGGCCTCCAGGGGGCTTGCGGCAGGACCGTTTTCCTGGCCCTTGGTGGGCGCCATCACTTCTAACTTCGGCATGAGGGATGGCAGGCCCCACGAGGGAATTGATATTGCCGCCGAAGAAGGCACCCCCATCAGGGCGGCGGCTTCCGGACGGGTGGTTTTTGCCGGCCCCAGGGGGACTTACGGCCTGACTGTGATTATTGATCACGGTAATGGATTCAGAACGCTTTACGCCCACTGTTCCAGAATTATGGTTGAAGCGGGTGACGCCGTGGGCCCAAGCACAGTTATTGCCCTGGCAGGGAATACCGGCAACTCCAGGGGACCGCACCTTCACCTGGAGGTCCTGAAAAACGGAGTGCCTCTTGATCCCCAGATGTTTTTGGAACAGGAGCGTTATTATGGCTAAATTGCAGGAACTGAACAGTTAAAAAGCCGCTAATAGGCCGCACCAGCGGCCTTTATTAATCGACGGATTTGCCGGGTAGAGAACGGGTATCTAAAGCTCGCGTTTAAAACAGCTGAGTAAGCAAACAGTTGACACTGGCGTCGACCCTTTAACCTGCAACAGGTCCTGTGCTGCACCCTTGACCACAGGGGGATTAAGAGTATTACTAAAGGTGAAGCAGGCGACTTTACCCAATTATGGCCCTCCCTTAAAACCGGGAGGGCTATTGATTTGCTGTAAAAAAGCACTTCTGTTTCCCCTGGATAGATGCCGGATAACTAAAGTGAAATTACAAAGGGTTGACGCTTTAACGGGTATGATGCTGACGCGGTGAAGGTAGGGGTTTAATGACTTTTTTCAGGGTAGTTGTTCAAGCCAGCGGCAGCACCACTTAAATATAACATTGAGTTTGCTGAATGTTCCTCTGTGGGCTGGAGTAACGGGGCTGGTTTTACCTATAGCTTATAGTCCGTGAGAATATAAATTTTTTTCGGAGCAGATCCAGTCAAAGGCGGGCCTTGCAAAAGATTTTTTGGCATGGTGTTTGCAATATGTTTTATTTAACATAACGCAAAAGAATAAGGGGGGATAAGACTATAACCCGTGAGAAATGGAAGAACCTTGTAAGGGATTTAAAAAAAGTGTCTTCATTGTGTTTTATTAAGCACAAACTTAAATTTTTTTTAGGAACATAACCTGGTTAAAGGCGGGTTTTGCAAAGGATTTTTTCTGGCACGGTGCTTGCACTATGTTTTATAAAGCATAACACAATAATTAAGGGGGGGATAAGACTATGGCCCGTGAGAAATGGAAGTACCTTGTAAAGGATTTTGACAAAATGGTAGACACCTATGGACTTGCCGGCAACTTGAGACAGTGCCTCGCCTGCGGCAAGTGTGTGGGCGATTGCCCGGCAGCCAGCGTTAGCCCTTCCTATAACTCCAGGCAAATCATCCAGGATGTACTTGACGGCAACCAGAAAAGACTGCTGGCCAGTGAGGAGATATGGCACTGCCTTTGGTGTGCCAGCTGCTATAGGGCATGCCCTTCAGGTATTTACTTTCCGATGTTGATGATGCAGATCCGTTTCCGTGCCGTTGAAGCCGGTTTTGGCCTGAAGTATTTCCAGACTTACCAGAAGCTCGCCCTCAAGGCTATGACAGAGGGAATGACTTTTGTTCCCCGTGAAAAAGGGAGGGCAAAGGTTGAAAAGCTGCGCAGCGAGATGGGATTGTCCCCGTGGCCGGAGGTTTCGGACAAAGCCAAGTCGGAATACAACGCTCTCTTTGAGATGACAGGCAGCAAGGCCTGGGTGGATTCAGTGGCCAATAAACCTGAAGTGCCCGTTGACTTGAATTATTCGAAAGGGAGGATAAACCTTGAATAAGAAACGGGTTATGTCTCTGGAAGAAAAGCTGCCATCAGTTCCAGAAGCCATTTATCTCTTTCGGAGCTGCACAGGCACCTTACAATACCCCGGCGTGGAAAATGCGATCAGGCATATCTGCGGGTTGATGGGGATAGAAGTCATTATGGATCCTGACCAGACCTGTTGTTCCGGTTATTTGCTGACCTGTTCAGCGTATTTGCCGGAGTTTTCCCTTGCTGTCACGGCACGCAACCATGCCCTGGCGGAAAAAAGAAACCTTGACATCTACACCTTCTGCAATGGTTGTTACGCCTATAATTGTGAATTTGCCCACCTCTTGGAAGACCAGAAAACCAGGGATACAGCCAATCAGTTGATAGGCCGCTTTGGTTATAATTACCAGGGCAGGGCAAAGGTTTACCATGTTCAGGAGTTGTACTACCGTTTAAAGGATCGCATCGCGGAAAAAATGGTATATCCCTTAAAGGGACTCAGGGTAGCAGCTCACTACGGGTGCCACTACCTTCTCCAGGAGGGCGTTATTGATGATTTTGACCTGCCCACCTTTCATGAGGAAATACTCCAGGCACTTGGAGCAACCCCTGTTTATTATACAGAAAGAAGAGCCTGCTGCGGCTATGGGGTAGGGAAGGTATTTACTCACAAGGAAGAAGTGGTGCTGCCTCACCTTCTTAACAAACTCTCCAGCATCAGGGATGAGGGGGCGCAGCTGATTACCACGGTTTGCCCCGGCTGCAATGTGGCGATGGACCGGGAACAGCCACACCTGTCTCAAATGGGCAGGGGAGAGTTCCAAATACCTGTAATAGATCTCGGCCAGCTAATCGCGCTAAGCCTGGGTGCTTCACCGGTAAAACTGGGCTTCAACGCCAACACCATAAAACTGGACGGCATCCTGGAATATTTAGGCATCGATAAGGGGGCACAGGTATGAAAGGGAAGGCCAGGAAAGCATTGGTAGTAGGCGGTGGGATGGCCGGCCTGGAAGCGGCGCTGAAAATCGGTCAGGCCGGACATGAAGTCATCCTTGTTGAAAAAGAAGCAAACCTGGGTGGTACCGCTCTCCTTTTGAGCAGTACCTTTCCGAAGTGGCAGGATCCGCTGGAAAAGCTGAACCTGAAGCTGGAACAGCTGAAAAAACTGCCTGCGGTAGAGGTTTATACAAACACTGAGATAAGCTCTTGCACCCCAAATGGTTCCGGCTACTCTTTGACCTTGAGGAACAACCTGACGGGAGAAGAAACCGGGGTGGAAGCGCAGGCGGCAGTACTTGCCACCGGGTTTGATTATTTTGATGCCCGCAAGTATGGGGAGTATGGTTACGGGACCTACCCGGGCGTAATGATCTCAATTGAGTTTGAAGAAATGCTCAGGGAATGGAAGAAGGGGCTCAAGAGGGAAAAGGCGCCCGGAGCGGTTGCTTTTATTAAATGTGTGGGTTCAAGGGACCGGATTAAGGGATATCCCTATTGCTCAAAAATCTGCTGCATGTATACGGCCAGGCAGGCCGGTATGTTTAAAGAGCTTTTTCCCCAGGCAAGCTGCTATGTCTTTTATATGGATTACCGGGCTGCCGGAAAAGACTATGAGGAATTTGTGCGTTCGGTCATGGAGGAGAAAGAGGTACGTTATGTAAGGGGAAGGCCGGCCAAAGTACTGCCCTATGGCGGTAAGCTGATGGTCAGGTCAGAAGACACCTTGATGGGAGTGCCCATAGAAGTAGAGGTGGATCTTGTTGTGCTGGCCGCGGCTGCAGTACCTAAAAAGGAGACCCTTGAGCTGGCGAAGTCCTTCGCAGCGGCGACAAACCAGCACGGGTTTCTCGAGCCTGTAGATGGTTTCACGGCAAAGGCCGGCACGAGGGTGTTTTTTGCAGGGGGCTGCGGTTTTCCCACTGACTCCGCTGGTGCGCAGCAGCAAGGAGCGGCGGCGGCAGCAGAGGTAATCGCGCTTTTTAACCAGGATTGAAAAAGCCGGGTTTACGTAAAACCACAAAACTTTTTTTAAAAAAGCATAAAGGGAGAACATGGGTATAAGGGGAGAAACAGATGTCCTTTCAGGTAGGTAGTATTGACCGCACATTCAGGGATGAACTGGAAATGGCTTGTAATGTTGATTTGGACCAGTGCTGGGAGTGCGGCAAATGTACCGGTGGTTGTACAACCGCGCATAATATGGACTATACGCCCCGCAAAATAATTCAGCTCATTAGAATTGGTGCGGTAAAGACCCTCATGTCCTGCAATACTCCCTGGGTTTGCGTGAGTTGCAGGCTCTGCGTCGACCGTTGCCCCGCGGGCATAGACATCCCTCGCATCATGGATTACCTGAGGGAGAAGTCCCTTGCCATAAAGGATCATGGTCCCGGGGTTGATGATATTATTCTTTTCCACAAGCTTCTGCTGGAAGAGGTATACAAGCGGGGCAGAGTATCGGAAACGGCCCTGGCCCTGAAATTCAACATGCAGACCGGCCAGTATTTTAAAGATGCCGGGCTTGGCCAGAAACTTTTACGCAAAGGAAAAATAAGTCCCTTTTCTTCCAAAGTCAGGGATCTAAATAAAGTGCGCAGCTTCTTCAAGCAAGAGCCCGACCGGAGGGAGGTATAGCGATGGATGTGGCTTATTATCCAGGCTGTTCCGCTCACATGATGGCCCGGGAGTATGACCAATCCGCGCGTCTGGTTTGCCGGCAACTGGATTTAAACCTGCAGGAAATAGATGACTGGAACTGCTGTGGAGCCAGTTCGGCGCACAGTTTTGACCGCTTGCTGGCGGCAAATCTCGGCGCCCGTAACCTGGCCCTGGCCGGCCAGATGAACACCGGCTGTGTAACTTCCCCCTGTCCGTGTTGTTTTATTGCCTTAAAGACAGCCTCCCTTGAATTAAAAGAAAACGAGGAATTGCGCGGTGTGTTTGAGGCTGGTGGGACAAGCTCCCATGAAATCAAGGTTACGCACCTTCTTCAATTATTAACTGAAGAGGTAGGTTTGGATAGTATTACCTCGAGGGTTACGCATAGGCTCTCGGGCTTGAAACTGGCCGCCTATTACGGCTGTTTGACCAGGCCGGCCAGGATTGTAGGATTTGACGATCCGGAACAACCGGTTTCATTGGATTTACTGCTGGAAGGGCTGGGTGCCCAAACGGTCACCTGGTCCCATAAGGCCGAGTGCTGCGGCGGTGCCCTGGCCCAGGCCAGGACCGATATTGTGCTTGATTTATGCGGGGAGATCCTGGAAGCGGCCCGTCAAGCCGGCGCGTCAGCGATAGTGGCCGCCTGTCCCCTCTGTCAAATCAATCTGGATACCCGCCAGCAGGCTATCCAGGCCCGCAATGGCACGGAGTTCAACCTGCCTGTAGTTTACTTTACCCAGTTGATGGGGCTGGCCTTCGGGTTTTCCCCGCGCTCTCTGGGATTTAACCGCCTGCTGACAGATCCCTCTCCAATACTGCAAACTCTTAAATAAGACTCAGGATCTTGGCAAATGTGGATATGGTGGATCGCAATATATTAACATGTCTCATAATCTTTGCAAACCGCAATACTGTGTTAAAACTTCAAAGCTATAGATTGCTAACACAGTTTTATTCCATACAAGAATACTATTCAATGCTTTGAAGGGGGGAATTAGCTTGCCCAACAAACTAATATCAATGCAGGAAGCAGTGGCAAAATATACCTGGGACGGTATGATGTATGCTCATGGGGCCGCGCTTCCCGTGGGTTCGGACTCAATTGCCTTTGGACGTGAGATGGTCAGGCAAGGGCGGAAAAACCTGCACGTGATCTCAAACTGCTGCACGCAGCAGTTAAACCTGCTCTGTGCAGCCGGCGCCGTGGACAAAATAGAGATTGGTTTTTCCGGCCTTGAAGTATACGGCTTTGCCAATGGTCTCAGAAGAGCGGTTGAAAACGGCAAAACCATACTGGAAGACTACTCTAACCTGACCTTGCCCTTAAGGCTCTTGGCTGGGGGTATGAACTGGCCCTTTTGCCCGACAATTTCCAGCTACGGTTCAGACCAGCAGTGGAGAAGCGCATTTCATCCCGATGAATACCCGGCTACATCAAAAATTCCGGAGATTACCGACCCCTTCACCGGGCGGACCTGCGGGGCTCTCTCCCCGTTAAAGCCGGATGTGGCCGTAATCCACGTTACAATGGCTGATATACACGGTAATGCGATCATGCTTGGGACGGAATGGAGCCGCTACGAATTGTCAAGAGCAGCTAAAAAGGTTGTCCTGCAGGCTGATTTAATCGTGGATACCGCTTGCATGCGCCAGTTCCCCAACCTGGTGCGAATTCCGGGTATTGTGGTTGACGCGGTGGTTTACTGGCCTATGGGTGTCTGGCCGCAGTGCTCCACCGGGCTTTATGACAGTGACGAGGAGCACATGTTCTATATGAACAAAATGCTCAAGACCGAAGAGGGATATGAAGAATATAAAAGGATTTACGTCGATGGCTATAATACCATCGAAGAGTACCTGGAACTGATCGGTGAGGAAAAGATTGCTAAGCTTAAAAACACCACAACTGCCCATTTGATGGATCCTTACCGCAAATGGATTAAGAGCGATGAAGAGATTGAGGAATTGATGGAAGGGAGGTAGTACTGTGGATTATACCAGGCAGGAAATGATGGCTATAGCCACCGGCAGGGAGATTAAGGACGGTGAAATGGCTATCTTCGGCGTCGGCTTAAGTATGCTGGCCGGCTACTTTGCTAAAAGAAATCACGCGCCCAATATCAGGGATCTGACCGAAGGCGGTGTCTACGGCGCCTTTCCAGTGGGCGGGCTGCCGTGGGGCATTGAATGCAACAGGATTTCCTCTAACGCAGTCTCATTTACCAACGCAATTGACGCCCTGGGTTTTTTAGTTGCTTCAGGTAGATGCGATGTAGGTATTATCGGTGCGGCCCAGGTTGACAAGTACGGCAACGTCAACACCACCGGCTTGTGGGCGGATCCGGCCAATTCCAGGTACCTTCCGCCCAAAGTGAGGCTGAACGGCAGCGGCGGTGCAAACGAGATCGCCTGTGGCTGTAAGCGCTTTATTATTATGGCAACGCATGAAAAGAGGAGATTTGTAGAAAAGGTTGATTATATTTCGTCGCCCGGCTACCTGACCGGCGGCAACGCCAGGGACAGGTATAATTTCCCGGGGGGTGGCCCGTCCGTAATCATAACCTCCCTGGGGATCCTGAGGCCTGACCCGGTAACCAGGGAGTTCATCCTGACGGAATACTTCCCCTTTTCCAGCGTCGAAGAAATCAAGGAGAATACCGGCTGGAATTTGAAGGTCTCTCCGGAAGTCAGGGTTACTGCGGAACCCACCCCTGAGGAATTAGAAAACTTGAGGGCGGTTGATGTAACCGGAGCGCTCAGGAAGAAAAGTTGAAAGTGTCGCCAGGATATAACTTGCTGACTAGAGAATTCTCATGATCCAAAGGGTAAGCGGCTGCTTGATTTAGAATTGTCTGAGGGGGGTTAGAGATGTGCAGGAAAGTGATGCCTATGGCGGCGGCGGCTGAACTGGTTAAGGACGGCCAGATGCTTGCTCTGGGCGGGAATGCGTTGCACCGCACTCCTGCCGCTTATGCCCACGCCCTGGCCAGGCTGAAAAGGTTTAACCTGAAAATTGCCGGCGCCGCCCCCGGCTATGCGTCTGACGTGCTCTGCGCAGCCGGGGCTGTGGACACGGTGTACTTTGGGTTCTTTGGGTTTGAAAATGAATACGGCCTGGCGGCAGGATTTCGCAAGGGTTGTCAGGAGGGCAGGATCAAGGCCATAGAAGGTTCGTGAACGGCTATTATTGCAGCCCTGCGTGCTGGGGCTTACGGTGTACCGTTCATGCCAGTGGGTGGCATGTGGGGTAGTGATTTGATTGAGCAAAGGCCGGAGTTTTATCAAGTCATGACCTCTCCCTTTAGCGATGAAAAAGTGGTAGCAGTGAAGGCACTGGTTCCTGACTGGGCTGTTATCCATGTGCACGAGGCGGACGAGTTTGGTAACGCCCGGATCATGGGTTCGGTCTTTCAGGACATCCTGCTGACCAGAGCGGCTAAAAAAACAATCATCACGGCTGAAAGAATTGTTGCTACGGAAATTTTCCGTATGAACCCGGAACGCACCAGTGTTCCCCATTTTCTGGTTGAAGCGGTGGTGCTGGCGCCCCAGGGCGCAAAGCCGGGGACCTGCTTTGGCGAGTATGATGTTGTTGATGACGGCGGCATGAAAGCATATTTTAAAGCCGTTAAGGAAGATGCCCTGGATGAATACCTGGCTGCTGTAACGGAAGGGAGGATCTAAACTGGCTTACGGACATGCTGAAATGATGTGTGTGGCGCTGGCCCGTGAAATAAGAGACGGGGATATTGTTTTTCACGGCCTGGCTTCCCCGGTTCCCATGACGGCCATGAAGCTGGCTAAGGCCCTGGGTAAGGACTTTACCTACCTCAACATAACCGGTGGGGTAGACCCCGGGTGGGAAGTACCGGCCTTTACAGGCTCAACCCTATCCTCCAATCTATACCAGGGCTCGGTGGCAACTTACGGGCTTGATGAGATTTTTGACCTGGCCTGTTCCGGAAGAGTGGACATTTCTTTCCTAAGTTTTGTCCAGATCAGCCAGAAGGGCGAAATTAACATGTCCTTCGTGGGAGGAACCTATGACAGGCCGAAAGTGAGGATGCCCGGTGGGGCAGGGAGCGCAACGCTTACCCCAGTGACCAAAAGGACCGTGATCTGGAAGACCAAACACGACAGGAAATCCCTTGTGGAGAAAGTGCAATTTGTGACTGCTAAGGCAAACCCGGCCAAGGAATTTACAGTGGTAACCAACCTGTGCATCTTTAGATTAAGGGACGGCAAGCTGGAGTTGGACAGTATCTTCCCCTACACAACCATCGATGAAGTAAAGGAAAACACAGGCTGGGAAATTACCAGTACCGACGTGCCTGTTTATCCCGCCCCAACTCAAGAGGAGCTTGCGGCCCTGGAAAAAGTGGATCCCAATCGGATCCGTTATATAGAGTTCTAAACAACTTAAGTCACCTTAAGTCACCCTTTTGCCGGGTGGCGCTGTGCGGATGTATGGGTATTAATACCTGCTCTTAATATCTTGACAGGTGGCGCCTGGAGACCTATTAGTTTTCCAGGCGCTTTTAGATCTGGGTTTAAAGCACCGGGTCCATTCACCCGGGTAATGTTTCAGGCCTTTATAAGAAGCTTGGCAAGTGCTTTGCTGGATACAGCACCGCGGTTCCTTTCCGGGATTTAAGTAGTTATAGGAAGCTTCAATATGCCATTGATTGATTCGGCCGGTGCCCTACCCGGAAAGGGGTTTCCCGCCAGCCGCAAAAAAAGACAGTGTTTAGCGGGTGTAGAAAACAGTCACCCGCCGGGCAAACCGGTTTGCCTGGCGCAAAAAACTGAAGTAAAATATAATTCAAATATAACCCAGCAGGTGGTGTCCCTGCCCGTGGTGACAGCAGAAAAGCTAAAAGCAGCAGATGGGGGTGCCCTGGTGGCGTCCACGCTCCATGCCAACGGAACTGGAGCTGAAAAATCAATGGGTATTATTGAAATCCACAAAGAATCCGGTGGGTTGCATGTGCTTTTACAGGCAGTAAGTATGGGCAGGGATTGGAATGTAGTGATTACCGGTGGGGAAAGACCCCACCTGGGTTGCATTGCCCTGGGGGTCCCGCGCCCCAGCCTGCAAGACCCGGAACGTACCAGCGCTACGGTTTCCGTATTAACCCTGACCGGACACAAGGAAGATGAGATTGCCCGCCCGGCAGCTCATTTTCTGGCTAGCAAGCTGAAGGTGCCTGTGGTGGTTGCCTGCGGAATCCACGACGATCAGATCAAGCCTGATGCTATCCGGCAGTATGGGGAACTGGTGCAGGAAGGATTAAAGGACCTCGTTGCTGTCTGCAGCCAGGTATAGTAAGTAAGCCTTTGGGCCTGTTCAAGGGTTCAAAGGTGAGGAGAGAACGGGAGGTTGGCGGTTTGCCGGGAAGCAGCGCTTTTTAATTCCCTTAAGCCTGGACTTGTCCTTCATGGTTCAGAAAAGCCCGGCAAATCTAAAAAACTGGTTTTTAAAAGTTTCTATAGGTATTGAATAAAAGGTTTTTTCAAGGGGGAGGGTGTATGTTTAGACTGGTTTTTGCCGGTGATGACGGAAAAGTGTACGACCACCCCTCCCTGCTGGCCACAGGACGGACCGGAGACCGGTTTGTGGAGTTGAAGGATGAGGATATGGTCAGGCTGCCCCGGGGTGCATCCCTGGTCCTGGTGCCCGGGGGGGAGCCTGTGGGGCTCACCCGGACAGGGCGTTTCACGGTTGCCGGCAAAAATCCCTGGGCAACCGGACGGGCCTGGGCGGTGGGCGCGCTTTTGCCCCAGGGCTACACCCGTACCCTGCTGTANNGGCGGGGGAAGGGAGAGAAAGCCCTGCCGCTGCTGGGATACACAGCCGTAGCCTGCCGGGACGGGGCCTTCTATGCGGCTGCCCGCCTCACCGAGGACCCCTGCAGGTGGGACCCGGTTCATTATAATACCAAAGAACTGCCGGCACTGGTCCGGAAGAAACGGGCAGAATATCCCCAAAACCGCATTCTCCGCCAGTTGGCCCGCTGCTCCCTGGAGTACCAGTGTTTTACCGCCCAGAATATTTTCTACGGCCGTTGGGAGGGCGGCATACCTGTTTCTCCTTCCTGTAATGCCCGCTGCCTGGGCTGTATTTCCCTGCAACCTGCCGAATGCTGCCCTTCGCCCCAGGCGCGGATAAACTTTAAACCGTCGGTCAGGGAGATTGTCGAGGTAGCCCTGCCTCACCTCCTGCAGGGGGAAGGAAGCATGGTCAGTTTCGGGCAGGGCTGTGAAGGGGAACCGGCCCTGGCCGCGGAGACCATCGTCAAAGCCATCGGGGCAATCCGCAATAAAACCCATCTGGGTACCATCAATATGAACAGCAACGGCGGCCATAGCGCGGGCGTGGCGGATATATGCAGGGCTGGCCTGGATTCCATCCGGATTAGTCTGATCAGCGCCCGGGAGGACACCTACAGGGCCTATTACCGCCCGGCGGGCTACAGCCTGGAAGATGTCCGCCGCTCCCTGCGGACTGCCTCCTCCTGTGGAGTTTACACGGCCCTGAACCTCCTGGTTCTGCCCGGGCTCACCGACCGGAAAGAGGAAATAGAAGCCCTGCAGGTCCTGCTGCGTGATACAGGTGTAAACCAGGTGCAGTTGCGCAACCTGAATATCGACCCGGACCTGCTTTTCCGGCATTTGCCCGGAGGCGGTGAAATCATGGGTATCCCGGCGCTGCTAGAGAGCCTGGGAGAAGTGCCGGGACTGGCTGTGGGAAGCTACAGTCACCCGGTGCGCTGACCTGTTCGAAAACCCTGCCGCTTGCGGTTTTCCAGTTCAGGTTATGAGCATATTTGCCAGGTGGGCTCGAACTGTAAGGGGCTTGAAAAATTGCCTCTGCTCAATTCCCTTGCGGGTTGGCCGAACCTGTGCTATAATTAGGGAGTGTGTCTTTGTCGTTGACCATGGAAAAGAGGTGAGTACTAGTGAAAGAAAATATCCACCCGAAGTACGGTAAAGCAAGAATAACCTGCGTTTGCGGTGAATCATTTGAAACAGGCTCAACGAAAAAAGAAATGCGCGTGGAGATTTGCTCCAAGTGTCATCCTTTCTTCACGGGCTCGCAGCGGACCGTAGAAACCGGCGGAAGGGCCGAGCGCTTCCGTAAAAAATACGGTTTATCCAAGTAGGGTAGGTTTTGGTAGCAGAGCAGGCGCTCTGCTACTTCTGCATTAGTCTACTGTAAAAGATAACCGCGCCCGTTTTGATAATTGCCGGCGGGCCGGTCAAGGGGAGTGTTGTGGATTATGGGTTCCCCCTTCCAGTACGGAGGCCAGGCGGTTATTGAGGGTGTCATGATGCGGGGCCCGGACACCCGGGCCGTTGCCGTTCGCCGGCCGGACCAGACCATAGTTGTCGACGAAAAGACGATTGGCTCCCTGACCAGGCGATTTCCGGTGCTCAAAGCACCCCTGGTGCGCGGTGTGGTGGTGTTGATCGAAGCCCTGGTGCTGGGGATCGAGGCGCTGACTTTTTCAGCCAACCAGGCTCTCGGTGAAGAAGAAGAAAAGCTGGCTCCCTGGGAAATTTTCGTGACTATGGGGTTCGCCCTGGCTATGGCTATACTCCTGTTTGTCTTTTTGCCAGTGGCGGCGGCTCACCTACTGAACAGAGTTGCTCCGGGCCCCTTTCTCCAGAACCTCATTGAGGGATTATTCCGGATTGCCATCTTTTTGGCCTACGTTGTAGCCATCGGGCGGATGGCGGATATCAAGCGGGTTTTTCAGTACCACGGGGCCGAGCACAAGGTCATCAATGCCTATGAGGCTGGGGACCGGCTTGAGGTGGAGCGGATTCAGCGCTATTCAACCCTCCATCCCCGCTGTGGCACAAGTTTTCTTTTGATTGTTCTGCTCATCAGCATCATGCTCTTTTCCTTATTGGGGGAGCAGGTGCTCTGGTGGCGAATTCTCTCCCGGGTTCTTCTCTTACCGGTGGTTGCGGGAATATCTTATGAATTGCTTAAAATATCAGGTAAGTATTATTCACTTCCCTTGTGCCGCGTGCTGGTTGCGCCGGGGCTGTGGGTGCAAAAGCTGACCACCGGTCCGCCTGACGACGGGCAGGTGGAGGTTGCGCTGGCCGCTTTCGAGGCTGTAGCGAAGGAGCGTGAAAAGTAGTGTTTCAAAAACTGGACAGCCTGGAGGAACGGTATGAGGAACTGGGCAATCTTATTGGCGATCAGCAGGTCATGGCCGATCTCAGCCGCTGGCAGCAATATGTCAAGTTGCACTCCGAATTAAGCGAGGTTGTTGAGACATACCGGGAATATAAAAAAGTCAACAAAGAAATTAAAGAGGCAAAAACCCTCTTGCAGGAAGAATCGGACGGGGAGATGCGGGAACTGGCCCAGGCCGAGCTGGATGAACTGGTGCAGAGAAAGGCGGAGCTGGAGCAGCGCCTCAAGGTGCTCCTTTTGCCCAGGGATCCCAACGATGAAAAAAACGTCATCCTTGAAATCCGGGCCGGTACCGGCGGCGAGGAGGCAGCCCTGTTTGCCGCGGACCTGTTCCGGATGTATGCGCGCTACGCCGAGCGGCAGGGCTGGAAGACGGAAATCCTGGACGCTAACCCCACCGATATCGGCGGCTTTAAAGAGGTAATCGTTTTGCTGGAAGGCAAGGGGGCATACAGCCGGTTGAAATTCGAGAGCGGTGTGCACAGGGTCCAGCGCGTTCCCACCACCGAGTCCGGCGGTCGCATCCATACCTCTGCGGCTACGGTGGCGGTGCTGCCGGAGGCCGAGGAGGTGGACGTGGAGATCGACCCCAATGATTTGCGGATCGACGTGTTTTGCTCCTCCGGTCACGGGGGGCAGTCCGTCAATACAACCCAATCCGCTGTCCGGATTACCCACATCCCCACGGGTATCGTTGTTTCCATGCAGGACGAAAAATCGCAGCACAAGAATAAGGATAAGGCAATGAAAGTGCTGCGGGCCCGCCTTCTTGACCGGGCTCAGCAAGAGCAGCAGCAGAAAATGTCCAGTACCCGCAGGTCCATGGTGGGAACAGGGGACCGCAGCGAGAGGATCCGTACCTACAACTTTCCTCAAAACCGGGTCTCCGACCACCGGGTGGGGCTTACCCTGCACCGGCTGGACGCCGTTTTGGAAGGGGACTTGGACGAAATTATCGATGCTCTGGTGACCACGGACCAGGCGGAAAGATTAAAACAGGCGGACTAAAGCTTTTATCAGGGTCAGGCATTTGGCTCCCTGCTTTGGGGGGTAATTTGCCCGGCCCTTTTACGAGGTGGGGAGAATTTGCAGCTAACCATGGGTGAGGCCCTGCTCAGGGCCAGGCAGCAGCTGAAAAAGGGAATAAACAGCGGCTCTCCGGCGCTGGACGCCGAGGTTTTGCTCGCCAGCGTTACGGGAATGGACCGGGCCGGTATCTACCGGGACTGGGAGAGGAACCTGCCCAAGGAGTTGGAGGCCCTTTTTTTTGAGCTGGTGGGCAGGCGCTGCTCAGGTGAACCGGTGGCTTACCTGACCGGACAAAAGGAGTTTATGGGCCTTAACTTTAGTGTCAATCCCTCCGTGCTGATCCCCCGGCCGGAGACCGAGCTCCTGGTTGAAACCGCCCTCAAAATACTCCCTCCCTCTGCCGCAGTTATTGATGTGGGCACGGGCAGCGGGGCCATTGCCGTCAGTTTGGCCTTTTACCGGACCGATTTAGTGGTTTACGCCACTGACTGCTCTCCGGAAGCCCTGAGCGTGGCCCGTTTGAATGCGGCCAGGCTGGGAGTGGGGGAGCGCTGTTATTTTTACCAGGGCGATCTCTTAGAACCTCTATCCGCCAGCGGGTTAGCAGGCCGGGTGGATCTGATCGCAGCCAACCTTCCCTATATCGCCCGGGACGAGTATCCCGTTTTGCCCGTAGAGGTCCGCAACTTTGAGCCGGCCCTGGCCCTGGATGGGGGTGCCGACGGGCTGGCCTGCTACCGCCGTTTGATTCCAGCCGCACCCCCTTTTTTAAAACAGGGCGGCTTTTTGCTGCTGGAAATTGGCTGCCGGCAGGGGCAGGCGTCGCTGGACTTGTTTGAAAAGCCGGCCTGGGAGGTAGCTGTGCTTAAAGACCTGGCCGGCCTGGACAGGCTGGTGGTTGCCCGGTACCTGGGAAGGGCTTGAAATAGCCCGGGAACCGGTATTGCCTGTGGTAGGTTCTGAAAGATCCTGTTACTATTGATTTAACCCGGAAGAGGTCAGGTATGGAAAATAAACTTGCAACCCGCTACATCAAGGTTAATCCAGCCTGCCCCGAGACGGATGCTATCCTGGAAGCGGGACGGATCCTGAGCCGGGGCGGGCTGGTGGCCTTTCCCACGGAGACCGTCTACGGCCTTGGGGCCAACGCCCTTGACGGGAGGGCAGTGGCCAGAATTTTTAAGGCCAAGGGGCGTCCTGCGGACAACCCCCTGATTGTACATGTGGCCTGCCGGGAGGATGTCAAAAGCCTGGCTAAAAGCATTCCTCCTGCTGCGGGAGTTTTGATGGATGCTTTCTGGCCCGGCCCCCTCACGCTGGTCCTGCCCGCCGGGCCGGCGGTGCCGCTAGAGACGACGGCCGGCCTGGAGACGCTGGCGGTGCGCATGCCCCGCCACCCGGTTGCCCTGGCCCTGATCAGGGCGGCCGGCGTGCCCCTGGCGGCACCCAGCGCCAACCTGTCGGGGCGGCCCAGCCCGACCACGGCGCAGCATGTTTTGCAGGACCTTAACGGCCGTATTGAGGCCGTCCTGGACGGAGGCCCGACCGGGGTAGGCCTGGAATCCACGGTGCTGGATTTGACAGGGTCAGTTCCGGTAGTCCTGAGGCCCGGGGGAGTCACACCGGAGGAATTGAGAGAGTTACTGGGTGAGGTGGAGGTTGAAAAGGCCTTCAGTGACAGGCCCCGTTCACCCGGTATGAAATATACCCATTACGCGCCGGACGCGCCCCTCCTGCTTATTGAGGGGTCACCCGGAGCGGTTGCTGCCCGCTTGCTGGAACTGGCCAGGGAACAGAAGGCTCTGGGCAGGCGGGTGGGTATCCTCTCCTGCTCCGGCAACCGGGATTATGCTTCGGTAGGGGAAGTGGTTCTGGCCGGACGCAGGGAGGACCCCGAAACGGTGGCAGCCGGCTTGTATGCCGCTCTGCGCCGCTTTGACGAACTGGGTGTCGATTTAATCCTGGCAGAGGGTTTAGAGGACAGCGGTATCGGGCTGGCGATCATGAACCGCCTGAGAAAGGCTGCTGACAGGCGGATCATAGCCGATGGTCCGGTTTCCTCCAATGGAAAACAGCCTTAGACTTTAAGCAAAAGGTATTAAATAAAAGGCAAGCGGAATAACTAATTTTAATGGTTTAATTAAGACCGGTGGTTAAAGACAAGTCTAAAATTTTCCGGACCGGAGTGTACTATGAGCCTTTTTACTTTGCTGGCCCTGGCGGCAGCGCTGGGAACAGACGCCTTTTCCCTCTGTGTGGGAGTGGGGCTGGCCGGTGTGAACCGGCGGCAGATTATCCTGATTAGCGCCGTTATATTGGTGTTCCATATTTTTATGCCCCTGGCCGGCTGGTACGCAGGGGAACTGGCAGGGAGCCTGATCGGCCGCGCGGCTGCAGTTCTAGGTTCGGCTCTTCTAATTTACCTGGGTGTCAGGATGATCCTGGGTTCATTGAAAAATGACCATGGTCTGGAGTCTCCGTTAAACGGCTTTAGCCTGAAAAGCCTGGTTTTACTGGGTGCAAGTGTCAGTATGGATGCCCTAAGCGTGGGTTTTACCCTGGGTACGCAACAGGTTAATCTCCTCCTGGCAGCAGGTGTAATCGGGCTGGTGGCAGGTCTGATGACGGCCTGCGGTTTGGTTTTTGGGAGGTTCCTGGGTACCCGTGTAGGTGAGCGAGCCCAGCTGCTGGGAGGCCTGATCCTGATCGGTATCGGGATCAAGCTCTTGTTTTAAAAGCAGGAGGGAAGCCATGCTGAAAACCGGGAATAATGGTGAGGCATGACGTGACAAGAGAAGACTCCTTACTTATCCGGATAAGGTTCCGTTAATAAAATGCCCTGGATGGCTGTGCGATCCAAACATATTGAGGCGCAAGTTGATTATCAGGATTTACGCATAACTTTGCAGGAGTTCATAATTTCGATATTCAAATTTAAAATTAATTTTTCTTGAAATTTACTTATCGGCAGGTGAAAGCTCCTGTGAAAATTCTTTTTGTGTGCACCGGCAACACTTGCCGCAGCAGTATGGCCGGCGCCCTGGCGCGCAAAATACTGGAGGAACGGGGTCAACGGGAAATCCAGGTATCTTCTGCCGGGATTGCGGCTTTTCCCGGCGAACAGGCTTCCCGGGAAGCCATCCAGGTCATGTCGGAAATGGGAATCTCCCTCCATGACCACCGGGCAACCCGCCTTACTCCGGAAGATATCCGGGAAGCCGATCTGGTGCTGACCATGACAGCCGCCCACCGGGAATACATCAAAAGGCTGGTTCCCCAGTGTTCGGAAAAAGTATTTACCCTTGCCGGTTATGCCGGGGCGGAATCTGAAGATATTCCGGACCCCCTGGGCTATCCCCTGGATGCTTACCGGGAGTGCGCCCGGAAGCTGGAAGAACTGATTGCCCGCTCTCTGGCAAAGCTGGCTGAAGAGGGTGGCGCCCAAATTAATCGACAGGTTAAAAAGGAATAAGCCAATTCTTGTAGAACATTGTAAGTTATGTTTAACTCAAATAATTATGTTGAAAGGATGCCTGGCATGAAGGTTGCCGTGGCCAGTGATCACGGTGGATTCAGGTTAAAACAAGAAGTTGTGGCCTTACTGGAGAAATCCGGCATAGAGTATCAGGATTTCGGGACTTTTTCAGAGGAACCGGTGGATTATCCCGACCTGGCCCTGCAGGTGGCCGAAGCTGTGCAAAAGGGTGATTTTGACCGGGGTATTATCTGCTGTGGTACGGGGATCGGTGTGGCTATTGCGGCAAACAAGGTGCCCGGGATCAGGGCGGCCCTGTGTCACGACACCTTTTCCGCCAGGGCTGCGAGGGAGCATAATGATGCCAATGTCCTGACCATGGGCCAGCGGGTGATTGGCCCGGGTCTAGCCGGGGATATCGTTGCAGCCTGGCTCCAGGCGGAATTTCAAGGGGGACGGCACGAACGCCGGGTCGCCAAAATATGTGCAATCGAAAAAAAATACAATTGTTCGAGCCGGTAAGCCTAAGGACCGGCTGCGGGGAGGATTTTTTATGAGTATAAAGAGGCCTCTTGCAGAAGTGGACCCGGAAGTTTTCCGGGCGATTGAGCTGGAAACTGAGCGGCAGCGCCGTACCCTGGAATTAATAGCATCGGAGAACGCGGCCAGCTGTGCGGTCATGGAGGCCCAGAGCTCCGTACTGACAAATAAATACGCTGAAGGTTACCCCGGGCACCGTTATTATGGAGGCTGCGAATTTGTCGATATAGTGGAAAGCCTGGCTATTGAGAGGGCCAGGGAGCTGTTTTCGGCAGACTACGCCAACGTTCAGCCACATTCGGGTTCCCAGGCCAATACGGCAACTTACTTTGCCCTCCTGCAACCCGGCGACACCATTCTGGGTATGAACCTCGCTCACGGCGGACATCTGACCCACGGCAGCCCCATTAACATATCCGGCAAGTACTTTAAATTTGCTTTTTACGGAGTGGAAAAGGAAACCGGCCTAATTGATTATGAGAAGGTTTTCGGTATTGCTTTCGAGCACAAGCCGAAAATGATTGTGGCAGGTGCCAGCGCTTACCCCCGGGCCATTGATTTTTACAAAATGAAGGAAATTGCTGAAGAGATAGGCGCCTACTTGATGGTGGATATGGCTCACATTGCCGGGCTGGTGGCGGCGGGCCTGCACCAGAATCCTGTGCCCCATGCCGATGTGGTAACTACAACCACCCACAAAACCCTGCGGGGCCCCAGGGGAGGGTTGATCCTGAGCCGGGACGCTGAAAAGTACGGGACTAAACTAAACAGGGCAGTCTTTCCCGGGATCCAGGGGGGACCCCTGATGCATGTAATCGCCGCCAAAGCAGTTGCTTTAAAAGAAGCGCTGGAGCCCGGTTTTAAGGATTACCAGCAAAGGATTGTAAACAACGCCCGGGCGCTGGCTGCTGCGCTTAAGGAAAGGGGCTTTGATCTCGTATCCGGGGGCACCGATACCCATTTGATGCTGGTGGACCTGAGGAGTAAAAGTATTACCGGCAGGGAAGCCCAGGAGCTCCTAGATACTGTAGGCCTTACCGTTAATAAAAACGCCATTCCCTTTGATCCGCAGCCGCCCAACATAGCCAGTGGTATCCGCATCGGTACCCCGGCAGTGACCACCCGCGGCTTGAACGAAGCGGATATGGTTCAGATTGCGGAGATTATCGACTATACCCTGGCCAACCGCGATAACCCGGACAAACTGGAACGGGCCAGGGCCGAGGTGGCCAGTTTGTGCGACCGTTATCCCCTGTATTAGGAAGGGCTTGTGTACCGGTGGCAGGTGTGGAGATATGAGGAGCAAAACCTGTGGCGACGGTGAAGCGCCGGAGAAAACCTTCGCTTCTGGAAAGGGCGTGGACAGGCCCCCGGAGGGGGCTGTCCAGCAAAGGGTGTCCTCCGGGCTTCAAGAAACCTCTGCTGCTGCCTCCCGGCCCGATTGGGACGAATATTTCATGGAGATTGCCCGGGTGGTAGCCAGCCGCTCCACCTGCCTGCGGCGGAGCGTGGGTGCGCTCATTGTAAAAGACACGCGGATCCTGGCCAGCGGCTATAACGGTGCCCCGGCCGGCCTGAGGCACTGCCTGGAAACCGGCTGCCTGAGGGAAGAGCGGGGGGTTCCGGCGGGTGAGCGCCACGAACTGTGCCGGGGCCTGCATGCGGAACAGAACGCCCTGATTCAGGCTGCCGTTTACGGTATTGCCATCCAGGGTGCGGTTTATTATGTTACTCACCAGCCCTGCGCTTTGTGCGCCAAGATTATGATTAACGCAGGTATTCGGAAAGTTGTTTTCCAGGGTGACTACCCGGACCCCCTTGCTCTGAAACTCTTTGAGGAGGCGGAGGTTGTCCTGGTCCGTTTTGGGGGAAGTTCGTGTGCAAAAAAAGAACATCGCTTTGCCGAAATTGAACAACCTTAAGCCTACCATTGAATCCACCGCCCTTAAACTGATGGAAGAAGCCGGGGAACTGGCCCAGGCCATCGGTAAACTGCGGGGTCTTTCCGGGGAAACCCGGAGGTGCAGCGAACAGGAGGCCGTTTTGAAAATAACCCGTGAGTTGCTCGATGTGGCTCAAACCGCCGTGTCCATGATGTTTGTCCTGGAGGAAAAATATGGTGTTGACCTGGAGCAGGCACGGCAGGAACACATTCAGAAGCTCCTAAAAAAAGGTTATTTGAAAGAGGTTTAGAGCATAGAATATTTCCAGCGGCCGGTAAGGCGCAGTTCCATCCTGCGATCTTTAAAAAATGTGCTTTTGCAGTCAAGGGGATGAATTCTTGCTGAAGATAATTGCTGTTTTCGGAACAAGGCCCGAGGCCATCAAGATGGCCCCTCTGGTTAAAAAGCTACAAGCATACCCGGAGGAAATTGAGTGCAAGGTAGCTGTAACAGCCCAGCATCGTGAAATGCTCGATCAGGTGCTGGAATTGTTTAACATAACCCCTGCTTACGATTTGAATATTATGCGCCATGGGCAGGATCTTTTTGATATCACAAGCCGGGCCCTGACCGGCCTGCAGAAGGTCCTGCTCAAGGAAAAACCCGACCTTGTCCTGGTGCACGGTGATACAACAACCACCTTTGTTGCCGCCCTGGCCTCCTTTTATTTGCAAATAACCGTGGGGCATGTGGAAGCGGGCCTCCGGACAAGGAATAAATACTCTCCCTTTCCCGAGGAAATGAACCGGCGCCTGACAGGAGCCCTGGTCGACCTGAACTTTGCACCCACACCTGCCGCCAGGCAAAACCTCCTTGACGAGGGGGTTGATGCTTCGACCATCTTTGTTACCGGCAACACAGTGATCGATGCCTTGCTGGCTACGGTGGGTCAGGGTTACCAGTTTGCCGATCCCGTCCTGAGGGGGATTGATTACAACAGACGCAGGATCCTCCTGGTCACAACCCACCGCAGGGAGAACCTGGGTGAGCCTATGCGCGATATTTACAGGGCTTTGCGGGATGTGGTCCTGGATTATCCGGATGTGGAAGTGGTATTTCCAGTGCACAAAAATCCGGCCGTGCGCAGCGTGGCGGTTGAGGAACTGGGCGGCCTGGAAAGGGTGCATCTTATTGAACCCATGGACTATGAACCCTTTGTCAATATGATCAGCCGCAGCTACCTGGTGCTCAGCGACTCGGGCGGTATCCAGGAAGAGGCGCCGTCCCTGGGCAAGCCGGTACTGGTGCTGCGCGACACCACAGAGCGGCCCGAGGCGGTGGAAGCCGGCACAGTACGGTTGGTCGGGACCACCAGGGAGGCGGTAGCCTTTGAAACCCGCAGGCTACTGGACGACAGGGTTTTCTATGAGAAGATGGCAAATGCCGTAAACCCTTACGGAGACGGAAGGGCTTCGGAACGAATCACCGGGCTGATTAGATACAAATTTGGTTTCACCACTGAAAAACCCGCTGAATTCGTCCCGGATGGCAATTATTAGGCTGGTCCTGGTCCCCCGGGCAAGTTCCTTTTATTCCAGGTTCTTTCTGACTTAAACCGCTTTAGGGCTTTAATCGGATAAATCTGGCATAATTTTTGCAAGTTTAGAAAAAATTTTTTTAAAATCACCCATTCTGTTGGAGGAATAACATTTTTTTTGTAGAAACCAGTTAGTGAAAGGTTAAGAAAAAGGCAGATTGCAATACAGAGAACAATTTACCGGGGTTTATCCTTGCGGGACACGGTTGGGAATGACCGGAAGGATAAACAGAGATCAGGAAAAGATCATAACCGGGAAAAGAAATGACGAGGGCGCGAAGGAGTCCTCAGTTCACAGGGAAATTGCAAAGGATGCCCGAGAACAAGGAGAAAGATAAAAAAGAAAATAGGGGTGCGGGCGATGTTCTCCAGGCCCTGGCCCTGGCCACCACCATCGGCATGGAGCTGGCCATTACGGTGGTGCTGGGGTATTACGGGGGGCACTACCTGGACGAGAAATTAGCCACCGGGCCCTGGCTCACCGTGGCGGGGATTTTTGCCGGCCTTGCAACCGGAGTTACGGGCGTCTTTAAAACACTTCAGCGATTTTTTAAATGAGAGGGATAGAGTTAATGCGGGACTGGGACTTCGAGGGCCAGATAGTCAGAGCAATAAGAATAGCAGGATTTTTGCTGGTGTTCTTCTGTCTCACCCTGGTTTTCAAGCCGCATGACCCCATTATGTGGGGCTTTGTGGTGGGAACCTCCGTGAGCATGTGGAATACTTTTTTTCTGGCTAAAAGGCTGAGCAGGATAACCGGCGTGCTTAGGGGCGCTGCGGTGGAAGTAGCCAAGGCGCGGGTGGTGGGCGGCTTTGCCATTCGCATGTTTACTAATCTTGCCGTTCTGTTTTTAATAGCCCGGACAGGCTGGGCAAATATTTATGCAACTGCAGCCGGGCTATTTATTGTTCCCTGCATTTTTACTTTCATCGCCGCGGCCAATTCATTCCGGGAGGCCAGGGGTGCCGATCCCTTGAAATAGAAATAAAAATTAGTAAGGAAAGGGGTGAGAAATAGAGATTATGAAGACCTTGCATGAAGTAGAACAGGAACTTAATATTTGGGGATGGCCGGATGATAAGTGGGAGCTGGTTCTAGGCAATACCACCCTTCAATTCAACCCTAAAACCATGATTATGACCTGGGTTGTGATGATCCTGGTAGCGCTCTTTGCTATTGCGGCCACCCGGAATATGAGCATGCGAAGGCCGCGCGGAGCCCAGAACGTGCTTGAATTGATTTTTGAAGGGATCAGGTCGCTGGTTAATCAGAACATGGACCCGAAAAAGGGCGCCACAATACTCTGCGTAGTTGTTACTTATTTTATCTTTATTTTGTTTTCCAACCTGATCGGCCTGGTTCCAACGCTGAGTTCCCCGACGGCCGACTATAACTGCACCCTTGGGCTGGCCCTTTGCACATTCTTCCTTATCTATTTCATGGGCATCAAGTACAAGGGCCTCGGGTATTTTAAGCATTATGTCCAGCCCTTTGTGTTCTTCCTTCCCATAAACCTGCTTGAGGATTTTTCCAAACCGATCACGCTCACCTTCCGTCTATACGGAAACATTTACGGCGGCGAGGTGCTGATCGCAGTGCTCCTGGGGCTGCTGGGAGGATGGACGCATGTTTTCGGAGGGTTTATTGCCTCCGTTCTCTGGCTGGCATTCAGTATTTTTGTTGGTTTTATCCAGGCTTTCCTTTTCACCATGCTGAGCATAGCTTACTTCTCTATGGCGGTGAAGGAGGAACATTAAAGGGCTTATTTAAAAACGGCCCTGGGGAAAAAGCTTTAACAAAAAAACTCCCGAGTTTTCGGGAACCAATTCATCTTGAAAGGAGGGGAATTAAATGGAATTAGCAGCAGCTGCGGCTCTCGGTGCTGCTCTTGCAGCTGGTCTTGCTGCGCTGGGTGCTGCCCTCGGCGACGCTATTGTCGGCTTTAAGGCCATTGAAGGTGTTGCCCGTCAGCCGGAAGCCAGGGGTTCTGTTATGACTTTAATGTTTATCTCCATCGGTCTGATTGAGGCTCTTCCTATTATTGCAGTCGTTATTGCCTTCATGTTATTCGGACAAGTCAGCGCGCACTAGGACCGGTCTTAAGGATAAGGCAAAAGAGGCGTAGCGGGGTAGCAGCCGGCGGTCGGTAATTTAAATGATTTCATAAAACTGATTAAATATTTAAAAGAAATAGGTTTCCAGTGCATTCCTTTAATCCAGCTACTGGCTGCTGGTTGCCCGCTATGGCCTTCCTTTTGTCAACGGAGATGGAAGGAGGGGAACCGGTGTTAGAGTTCAACGCCACTCTGCTTGCTCAGATTGCTGATTTCATAATTTTATTAATTTTCCTGCGCCTGGTGGCATACAAGCCTTTAATGAAGCTCCTTAACGAGCGTTCGGAGAACATCGAAAAGAACATTGCCGCCGCCGAAAAAGAAAGACAGCAGGCAGAACAACTCAGGGCCGGGTATGAGGCTGAAATGCGCCGGGCCCGGGAGCAAGCCCAGGAGATCATTCAAAAAGCAACCAAGGCCGGAGAAGAACAGGCCCAGGAGATTATTGAAAACGGCAAGAAAGAGGCTCAAAGAATTAAGGAAGATGCCCTTGCCAGTATTGAAAGAGAAAAACAAAAAGCTATTGCTGAACTGCGCGACCAGGTTGCTTCCCTGTCCATTATGATTGCAGGTAAAATTATCAGCGAAAAAATGGATGACAGAATTCAGCGTAACATGATTCAACAATTTATTAAAGAGGCAGGGGAACTGCAATGAGGGGGGGGCCTGTAGCGGGGCGTTATGCTGCGGCGTTGTACGATATCGCCTCGGAAAAAAAGAATATGGTGGACAAAGTAGAGAGCGAGCTGAAAGCAATTAAGGGTGTTATTGAGGATAATCCTGATTTGCAAAGGCTACTCTACCACCCCCAGATCACTCCTGCCGCAAAAAAAGATTTATTGGAAAAGCTTTTCAAAGGAAAAATCTCTGATGTTACAAGTAACTTTCTTGCCTTGCTGGTAGACCGCCGGCGGGAGACCTATTTACTAGACATTATGGCCGAGTTTATCGCCCTGGCCAATGCCGGCCGGAATATCATTACGGCCCAAGTCACCACGGCGGTAGAATTGAACGACCAGGAAAAGGGTGAGCTAAACCGGGTTTTAGCCAGGCTGACCGGCAAAAAAATTCAAGCCTCCTATGATGTTGACCCGTCACTTATTGGCGGGGTTGTGGTGCGTATGGGGGACAAGTTTATTGACGGCAGTATTAAGACCAAATTGGCTGCCCTGAAAGAACGCTTAAAGGCAATAAGTTAACTAGATAGGGGTGAACCAGTAGATGAATTTGCGACCTGAAGAAATCAGCTCGATTATTCGGCAGCAGATAGATAAATACGAGGCCCAGATCGAGATGACCGATGTGGGAACCATCATTCAGGTTGGCGACGGTATTGCCCGGGTATACGGCTTGATGGACTGCATGTCCATGGAGCTGCTGGAATTCCCCGGTGGCGTGCTGGGGATGGCCCTCAACCTGGAGGAGGACAACATCGGATGCGTTATTCTCGGGCCATACAAACACATTAAAGAGGGAGATACCGTCAAGCGCACCGGCCGGATTGTGTCTGTACCGGTAGGCGACGCCCTGATCGGCCGCGTGGTTAACCCGCTGGGGCAGCCGCTTGACGGCAAGGGACCGATCAAAAGCGACAAGTTCAGACCGGTAGAGGTAATTGCCCCCGGCGTTATTTACAGGAAGCCTGTGCACCAGGCCCTGCAAACCGGTATTAAGGCCGTTGACTCGATGATTCCCATTGGCCGCGGCCAGCGGGAGCTCATCCTGGGTGACCGCCAGACCGGGAAGACGGCCATTGCTGTGGACGCCATTATTAACCAGAAGGGCGGCGACGTTATCTGTATTTACGTTGCCGTAGGGCAAAAGCAGTCCACCGTGGCCAACGTGGTGCAGAAGCTGAACGAAACCGGAGCAATGGACTACACCATCGTGGTGTCCGCCACCGCAGCAGACCCGGCTCCGCTGCTCTTTATCGCGCCATTTGCCGGGGCAGCAATGGGCGAGGAATTTATGTGGCAGGGCCGCCACGTCCTGATCGTATACGACGACCTGTCCAAGCAAGCCGCTGCCTACCGCGAGCTGTCACTCTTGCTGCGCCGGCCGCCCGGACGCGAAGCTTACCCGGGTGACGTGTTCAACCTGCACAGCCGCCTGTTAGAGCGTGCCTGCAAGCTGGATGACCAGTTCGGCGGCGGGTCCATGACCGCCCTGCCGATTATTGAGACCCAGGCCGGTGACGTTTCGGCCTACATTCCCACCAACGTCATTTCCATTACCGACGGCCAGATTTACCTGGAGCCGGACCTCTTCTATGCCGGCATAAGGCCTGCCATTAACGTGGGTATTTCGGTGTCCCGGGTGGGCGGCGCTGCCCAGGTGAGGGCCATGAGGCAGGTGGCGGGACGCCTGCGCCTGGACCTGGCCCAGTACCGCGAACTGGCCGCCTTTGCCCAGTTTGGTGCCGACCTTGACAAAGCCACTCAGGCCCGGTTGACCCGCGGCGAGCGCATGACCGAACTGTTAAAACAGGGGCAGTACGTGCCCATGCCGGTGGAGGACCAGATTATGAGCATTTTTGCCGGCACCAACGGCTACCTGGATGACCTGCCGGTGGAGAAGGTCCTGCCCTTCGAGGCTGAGTTCCTGAAATACATGAAGGCCAACAAGCCACACATCGGCGAGACCATCCGCAAAACCGGGCAGCTCAAAGATGTTGAGCAGGAGCTGCACGCCGCGGTGGAGGCCTTCAAGAGGGACTTTAAGGCCGCCCACGGCCTTGAGTAACAGAAGTCGGACTGACGATTGAACCGACATCCACTTTAAAGGTGGTGAAAACGCAAGATGGCAAGTTTGAGAGATCTCCGGCGCCGCATTAAAAGTATCAAGAGTACCCAGCAGATCACCAAGGCCATGAAAGCTGTTTCAGCGGCTAGAATGCGCAAGGCTCAGGATGCGGTGCTGTTCGCCCGCCCGTACTCCAAGAGGATTAGGGCTGTACTGGGCAGGCTAGCTGTGGCTTCCACCGATGTTGAGCACCCGCTCTTGGCTGTACGTGAACCCAAAAAAATCGCCTATATCGTTATGACGGCCGACCGGGGGCTTTGCGGCGGTTTTAACAGCAACGTGATCCGCGCTGCGCTCCAGGAGATTGGAAAAACAAATGTTGATTTTGAGTTAATTACCGTTGGACGCAAAGGTCGTGATTTTTTCCAGCGCCGCAAGTATAAAATCGCCAAACAGTATGTGGGGTTGGGTGAAGAAGTCAAGTACGCCACAGCCAGAGATATTGCATCGTTTGTCATGGAAAAGTATTCTGCGGGGGAATACGACGAGGTCTACCTGATCTACAGCCAGTTCATAAATGTACTGGTACAGAGACCCGTCATGCATAAAATCCTGCCGGCGGAACCGCCTGTCGACGAAAAAACAGAAGAGGATACCAAGAAGGTGGAATATATCTTCGAGCCTTCCGCCGAAGCGGTGCTGACTGAGCTGTTGCCGAAATATATAGAGAACGCCATATTCCATGGACTTTTAGAAACGAAAGCTGGTTTTTACAGTGCCCAGATGACAGCCATGGACAACGCCACAAAGAACGCTTCGGAGATGATCGATCAATTGACCTTGAACCTGAACCGGGCCCGGCAGGCCCAGATTACCAAGGAGATTTCCGAGATTGTCGGCGGCGCCGCGGCTCTGGAATAAGAAGCCGGCACAGGGCTGACAGGATGAACAAAAACCTCGTTAGCCATGTCTGGAATGTATTATTCGAGCTGCGGCTTGGGCTTATAGCCCTGGCGTTACAAACAATTTGGATTTCTCATTCCGTTGACTCGCTATTAGTTATAAGTTGTAGCGAAGGAGGTTAGAGCAGCGAATGAACGTTGGTCATGTTGTACAGGTCATCGGCGTTGTGGTGGACGTTCGTTTTCCGCCCGGACAGGTGCCTGACATATATAACGCTCTAAAAATTAAAAGCGAAAAGGAAGACATTTTTGGACGGAAGATTGACCTTACCCTGGAAGTTGCCCAGCACCTGGGTAACAACACGGTCCGCGCGGTGGCCATGAGCTCCACGGACGGCCTGGTCCGCGGCATGGAAGTAGTGGACACCGGGGCTCCCATCAGCACTCCAGTTGGCAGGCCCACCCTGGGGCGCCTCGTCGACGTTCTGGGAGAACCCATTGACGGCAAAGGACCCATCGTGAGTGATATGCATTACCCCATTCACCGTCCAGCCCCTGCCCTGGTGGATCAGTCCACCAAAACGGAACAGCTGGAAACCGGTATTAAAGTTATTGACCTCCTGGTGCCCTTCGTCAAGGGTGGTAAAATCGGTATGTTCGGTGGCGCCGGCGTGGGCAAGACGGTTATCGTTATGGAGCTCATCAACAATATTGCTAAAGAGCACGGTGGTATTTCGGTTTTCGCCGGTGTGGGCGAGCGCACCCGGGAGGGTAATGACCTTTTACGGGAGATGACGGAAGCCGGCGTTCTGGATAAGATGACCATGGTGTTCGGTCAGATGAACGAGCCGCCGGGAGCCCGCCTCAGGGTCGCCCTGACAGGCCTGTGCCTGGCGGAGTACTTCCGTGACGAGGAAGGCGCCGATACCCTGTTGTTCATTGATAACATTTTCCGCTTTACCCAGGCCGGTTCCGAGGTTTCCGCGCTTCTCGGCCGGATGCCTTCCGCCGTGGGTTACCAGCCGACCCTGGCCACCGAGATGGGCCAGATGCAGGAGCGGATTACCTCTACCCAGAAGGGTTCGATTACATCCGTACAGGCCGTTTACGTGCCTGCCGACGACTTGACCGACCCGGCTCCGGCTACCACGTTTGCTCACCTGGACGGTACCGTGGTGCTCTCCAGGCAGATTGCAGAGCTGGGCATTTATCCCGCTGTGGACCCGCTGGACTCCACATCAAGGATTCTCGACCCGCTGGTTGTGGGTAACGAGCACTATTCAACAGCCCGGGGCGTACAGAAAATTCTCCAGCGCTATAAAGAACTACAGGACATTATCGCCATTCTGGGTATGGAAGAACTGTCCGACGAAGACAAACTGATCGTGGCCCGGGCCAGGAGACTGCAAAGGTTCCTCTCGCAGCCCTTTACTGTGGCGGAGGCCTTTACCGGCATGGCCGGCAAGTACGTACCACTGAAAGAAACCATTCGTGGCTTCCAGGAAATCGTCGAAGGCAAGCACGACGACCTGCCTGAAGACGCTTTCTACATAGTCGGTACTATCGATGAAGCGGTGGAAAAAGCCAAGAAGTTAGGCGTATAGTAGAGAGGGGTGCGTAACAATGTCGGAAAAAAAACTTCGACTGGAAATCGTAACTCCTCAGAGAAAGGTTTTCAGTGAAGATGTGAATTTTCTGGTGGCGCCGGGTAGCCAGGGAGAACTTGGCATCCTGCCGGACCACGCCCCGCTGATCACATCTCTTAACATAGGCATCATGAGAATAGAGCAGGATGGCCAAAAGTTCAAAGTTGTGGTAAGCGGCGGCTTCATGGAAGTACGCAACAACAGGACAACCGTTCTGGCAAATTCTGCCGAAAGAGCTGAAGAAATAGATGTGGCCCGGGCCCAGGCTGCCAAGAAGCGGGCCGAAGAGAGGCTTGCCTCAAGGTCCCCCGAAATTGACATCCTCCGGGCGGAACTGGCCTTAAGGCGTGCCCTGATGCGCTTGAAGGCGGCTGGTAGTGAATAGTACACTGGCTACAATTAAATCTGTATAGATCTTTTAACCGGACAAAAAGTTCCGGTTAAATTTTTTTTGCCTTAAACCAAAAAACAGGCATTAAGGGAAAGCCTTGGGGGGTGGGTAGGGTCTTGCGCCTCTGCTCAATCACCGAAACCCAGCTGAAACATTAGAACCAGCCCGCTAAAATGCTGAAACCCCCCTGTTATTTATCACCGAAAATCGTAAAAGCGGGCACACATTGCTAAGCTACTAAAACTATAGCCGCATACCTTTAAATAATAAGGTTTGCGGCTTCATAAGTGTACATTAGGGATGAATAGGAGTATTTTCTTTAGGAGTCATGCGGCAATCACCTGGCAAAATAGTTAGCTGACCAAGGCAATAAGCTGTTTATTACAGTAGTGGCACTTGTAGGCTTTAGGCCGGTCATATAAAGGCAGAGGTTAACCTGCCTTTTTTCCTTCAAGAAACTGATTTCGCCAGACTACCATATCCGGCGGCAGCCATTCAATTAATGCTCCGGATGCTCCGGCAAGTTTCCTCGCCTGTATAAGCACGCCCAGAGCACCAGAAACTTTCACGGAACCGTCCAGTTCGCTGAAAAACTGCTGGCCAACATTGACGGTATACATGCCCTTTTCTTTAATAACTGAATAGTTTATGTTCCTACATAGTGTTGGAATTATGTCAACAGGCAGGTATGTCATGTTGTCGATAATAAGACCCTGGTAAACTGCTCCGGACACGCTGACTTTTACAACCCGCTCTGCCGTTTCGACGCTGCGGAACACCGTCCACAGTTCGTATTTGTCTTCAAGAACTTCCATTGCTGCGGTTACCTCCAACGGCACGTCGAGCGTATTTACAAATCTTAAATCGCAGATACCCCACTGTATGGTAGCATCCATTCCCTTAGGTACATAGTCAACCGGCGGCACGTGGGGATGTCTTTCCAGGACAGCCAGCCCAGCTTTCAAAACAGCCTGGTATAACACGGTCGACGTGCGGCAGATGCCGCCGCCCACATCGGGCCTGCCGGCTGAATTGTAGCCCAGGATGAAACCACGTGCCTCCGTGCGTGGACCAACAACATCATTAAAGGAAAACTCTTTACCGGGCTGAAGTACCGTGCCGTTGATGTAACCTGCTGCCACTGAAGCGTTGTAGTTGTTGGCTTCGTCTTTGCCTGCAGGCAGTTCCAAATAGACAGCAGATATAACTGACGCGCCGGACGATGGAACAGCCATGAAAAAAACTGCGAATACAACTAAAAGCAACGCTAACAAAACATTTTTTTTCATAGATATCTTCTACCTCGTTAGAACAATGAAAGTGGCCCCAATTTAACGCCCTTAAGGAAAGGCTTTAGGATCGCTCCCCAAGCCCTCGCCTTAAGGCGTGAGAGGCTCTGACTTTTCTACTAGAGCTTTAAACTCCATGGCAAAACACTGGTACCCGGCAGGCTGGAATTTCAAGTACCCTATAGCACCCTATCCAGAAAGATACAATTCCTGCTGCTTGGATATAATTGGTTTTTTGTGTTTTCGGCAAAAAACTGCCATTTTCCTTTTGCAAGTGTAAAGTAATCCCCATCTAGCACATGAGGTGAGGACTTATTCTTTGACCCTGCATTTTTTCACTTTTTGGTCTTTAACTATGTGCATATTTTTTGACGCTTACTTTCATTGCGCCAGCCCTGCCTTAAGGCAGTTTATATTACCTGAAATAATTGGTAAGAATAGGAGTAGGAACTTTAACTTTTGCCCTGGAAGGATGTTTATGCTCAATCAACGCTTTTGGGAAAGATTTAAACTAAAGAGGAATCAATGGTTGGTCGCACCGGGTGTGCTTGCAGTTTTTTTCCTCCTGGCTTTTGCCCTTTCCCCCGCCTGCCGGGATACTCTCGGCGCCTACCGGGAAAATGCTACCATGATCAAGCTGCTCCAGTGCTCCGGTGCTGAATTAAGCTCAGTGAATATAACCGGCTGGGTTAGAGTTGACGAAGGAACAACCGGAACCCGGGAACCCCTGGAACTGGTTAACAGGGTTGCGGCCCGGCTAGGCTTGTCCGGAGATGGCCGCAGCTATGAAAGCTGGCAAAACCCCTATGCCCGGGGAATCCGGTTGACGGGCCGGCTGGCCGGGGGTTACGAAATTTCCGTGGCGGGCCAGACCATGGAAATTGAAAGGGCTAAGATGCTCTCCCACGTGATGGTCAGCCTGGACGGAGTGGACGGCAAAAAAACAGGATATTATAAACGTAAAATCCGGGAAGCTCTGAAGGGTTGCGGCGGGGAAAGCCACACGGCCGTAACCTATGCAGGTAAAATCGGGAGCGGGTTAAACACTGCGGAACTCCTGGCAGGGGCCGAAAGGATGATGGAGCAGGCGGAAGCCAGGATTCAGCAGAAAGTGGTAAAAGACAACCTGGTCAGCTTGACGGGCCTGAGCCCGCAGTTTGACGGCGACCTTCGTTACGACAAGCAAGGAATAAATCTCAACGTGGCCCTGCGCACTGACCCGGTGGAGCAGGTTACCTATGTATACGCGGCCTCGCCGGTGATATTTACTGAGTATTAGCAGGGGGGATCCGGTGGAAAAACTAATTGTTCGCGGCGGAAAAAGCCTGATGGGTACCGTTAAAGTGAGCGGCGCTAAAAACGCCGTCCTGCCGATAATAGCAGCCTCCCTGCTTTCAGATGGAACCTGCACCCTGCAGGATATTCCCAGCCTGGCTGATGTTACCACTATTTGCAAACTGATCGAGAGGCTGGGAGCCAAAATTACCAGGGGCGAGCGGGAAATCACCATTTCCGTGCCGGACCTTAAGGAAGCCGAGGCGCCCTATGAATATGTTCGTTTGATGCGGGCTTCCTTCCTGGTGATGGGGCCTCTCCTGGCCCGTACCGGAAGAGCGGTAATGCCCCTGCCGGGAGGCTGTGCCATCGGTACCCGGCCCATCGACCTGCACCTGAAAGGCTTTAAAGCCATGGGTGCTAAGATTATTTACGGGCACGGTTGCATTGAGGCCGTAGCCGGCAGCCTGACCGGAAACAACATCTACCTCGATTTTCCCAGTGTGGGGGCTACCGAGAACCTGCTCATGGCCGCCTGCCTGGCCAAGGGCAACACAGTTATTGAAAATGCTGCCGAAGAGCCGGAAATAATTGACCTGGTCAACTTTTTAAATAGCATGGGCGCCCGGATCAAGGGCGCCGGAACAAAAGTAATCCGGGTGGAAGGCGTACCTCGCCTGAGCGGGGCTGTCCATACGGTGATCCCGGACCGCATCGAGGCGGGAACATTTTTGATAGCGGCAGCCATCACCGGCGGGGATTTGCTGGTGGACAACGTGATCTGCGATCACCTCAAGCCGGTTACCGCAAAACTCAGGGAGGCCGGTGTGAAGGTGGAGGAATACGAGAGCAGCATCCGGGTTGCCGGCGGCGAACAGCTGCGCCCGGTGGATATTAAGACCATGCCCTACCCTGGCTTCCCCACCGACATGCAGGCCCAGATGATGGCGCTTTTAAGCCTGGCCAGGGGGACCAGTGTGATTACCGAAACAGTTTTTGAGAACCGTTTTATGCACGCCAACGAGCTGAAGCGGATGGGGGCAAGGATAAAGATCGAAGGCAGGACGGCAATTGTTCAGGGTGTACCCCGTCTCACCGGCGCCCCGGTGAAAGCCACCGACCTGAGGGCGGGTGCGGCCCTGGTGCTCGCCGGCCTGGCAGCGGAAGGGGAAAGTGAAATCAGTAACGTCCATCATATTGACCGGGGCTACGACAGATTGGAGGAAAAGTTGAGGAACCTGGGAGCGGATATCCAGCGCTCTTAAAGGCACACCAAAAAATAAGATTAATCACATTATTAAACCGCCTAGAAAACTGGTAAAAGGTTCCAGAACATTTGTTATAATTTTCCATGATATGTAATATAGATTATATATACTTATTTATGTCCTTTCTATAAAGTACAGGAAAACAATCAGTGCGGTGGCCGTTATCTTTCTTTAACTGTTCGGATAACATACGAGCCAGAAACAATTGTGCCGCAGGCCGCCTAAAGTTTCCAGCCATTTAAATATAGGACAGAGGTGCTTTGCGTTGCGCAGATTAGTGCTTGGCTTCTTGTTTTTTTCCATTGCCCTGGTTCTGGGGCTCCCCTACCTTTATAACTGGCATATTCCGGCGAAGTTCTTTACCGGCGCAACAATTATCCGGGTGTACCTGCACGGTTCAGACACAATAGTGAAAATGCCTCTGGAGGACTACCTGGTGGGTGTGGTGGCCGCGGAAATGCCGGCGGAGTTCCCTCTGGAAGCTTTAAAGGCCCAGGTTGTTGCAGCCAGGACCTATGCCGTCAAGCGCCTGGAGGTAAGCAGCCTGGAAAACCCACTGCACCAGGGGGCTGATTTATGCGATGACCACCGCCACGGCCAGGCCTGGCTGTCCCGGGCAGATTTGAAAGAGCGGTGGGGAACGCTCCATTACTACCGGTACTATTATAAGGTGAAACAGGCCGTTGATGAGACCAGGGGGCAGGTGCTTACCTACCAGGGGCAGCTGATCGACCCAGCCTACCACGCCTCCTGCGGCGGGCGGACGGAGAACTCGGAAGATGTATGGAAATTTGAGGCGCCCTACCTGCGCAGTGTACCCTGTCCCTACGACAGCGACCCCGAACCCGTCCAGACGGTTACCTACAGCCTGGAACAGGTGGACCAGGCCCTGGGCACAAACCTGGCTGCCCTTCCGGTTTCGGGAAAACAAAACAGCCCGGCAGGAATAAAAACTACGGAAAAAACAGCTACAGGCAGGCCCAAAACTTTACTTATAGGCGGGCGTTCCTTTTCCGCCGTGGCGGTCAGGGACTTGCTGGGCCTGCGCTCAACCAACTTTACCTGGAAGGTGGAGGGCGGGGAGGTTACCTTCACCACCACCGGACACGGTCACGGGGTGGGGCTCTGCCAGTACGGGGCCAAGGGAATGGCCCTGCATGGTTACAACTACCGCAACATTCTGAAGCATTACTACAGCGGGGTGGAAATTACTGAAACTGAAAGGCACTGACCTCCCGGCCGGGATCACCCCTGTGCAGGAAAGGATAGCAGAGAACCTGCATGCTGAAATTGCCGGTTAGGATGTATGATATTAATACTTTTGTAGGGGCGGGATGCTATGTAGTTAGGAACAAATAAGCTGCCCGCTACATAGTCTGTAGCGGGGTGATATTATGGATAAAAAAGGTAATCCCGGCATTTGGCGCGGGGCATCCGCTTTCAGGAAAATAACACCTGTGCGGGGTTTCGATCTAATGAACCCTGATAATGCCAGGCAAAATAATTATGTCTGGTCAATGGAAGAAATGGGAGATTATCTCTATGTGGGAACAGCCAGGAATATTGTTCTCTCTGTACTGGGGTTTGTCAGCGAGATGGTTGGCAGTGAAATCCCCGTTCCTCCGGAACTGGAACCGAAAGATATAGATAACAGCGGCGAAATCTGGCGGTATCATAAAAGCGGACGCAGGGGATGGGAAAGGGTTTACAAGGCACCGCCGGAGCCAATGAATATCGGTTTCCGGTTTATGAAGCGCTACACTACACTCCGAGGAGAGACGGCCCTTTATGCCGCTGCCCTTACGCCATTAAGTCCGAAACTGCATATCCTGAAGTCAACTGACGGGGTAAACTGGTATCCATTGGAATCCGGTATCTCCGGGTACTCAGCCCGGTATATGGCTGAACACAATGGTAAACTTTACATGGGGGCATTGCCCTTATTGGGTTTAGGGGAAACGCTGTTATTTGTCAGCGAGGATCCGGAAAGGGAAGGATGGCAACTGGTTGATGTAGATGGAAAGCCGGGGAAAAACCCCCGGGGCAGTGTGGACCTTATACTCAGCTACAATAACCATCTTTATGTGGGAACTACCCAGCCCAATGGTTTTGAAATATGGCGGACGCGGGGAGAACTACCGGAAAAGGATAACTGGAAGCTGGTGGTTGATCAGGGGGCGGGTGATGCCCGCAACGAACACCCCTGGTCAATAGCCGTTTTTCGCGACCATATCTATGTGGGGACGGCCATTGAGGCCGCCGTGTTCAGCGTAAATCCGGATCAGAATATTGTACCGCCAAAGGGTTTTGATGTGATCAGGATCGATAAATATGACAACTGGGAATTAGTGGTGGGGGGAAAACCGGTTGTGCCCACCAACCCTGTCACTGGTACCAGGGGGAATCCGATAAGCGGCTACCCTTCTGGTTTTGGTGATATATCCAATGCCTATTGCTGGCAGCTCCAGGCTTGCGGAGACGAGCTTTATCTGGGCACTTTCAGCTGGTCAGTGTTGATGCCGGCTTTTATCCCCTTACTGCCGGATATCCTGAAGATTTTGTTTTCAATGGATGATGGAGAGGGAACAGGTAGAATAGAATTTAGCAATGAAGAACTGGACGAAATGAGGTTTATCCTGCGCAGGCCGAACGTCCGCCATTTTCTCGAATATCTTGCCCGGTTAGTAATGAGGTCAGGATACAGGTTCTTTGGTTTTGACCTTTGGAAAACCCGGGACGGGGTTCACTGGGAGGCTGTATCCTTAAACGGCCTTGGAAATCCTTACAACTATGGTATCCGGATACTGTTTTTGTCCGAAGATAAGAAATTATATCTTGGTACTGCTAACCCCTTTCAAGGCTGCGAGGTATGGGTGAAGAGGAGACCTTGTAAAGGTGTATACAGTAAATAACATAAATCTTAAAACCCCAGGATTACCTGGCGAAATGCGGCCTTGCAGCCGAAAGGGCAGCTTTGCAGGTTCTGGCCAGTTTGAATGAACTCCTTACGTCCGGAGCCAGGGCAGCCGGCAAATATGGTTTGCTAATCCCTTTTGGGATAACTATTCCCGCAGTCAACCTCCAGTCCCCCCGGGGCAGGGGGGTTTCTGCGTTTGCTGAAAGTCAGGGCAAAGAAGGTGGAGACCAGGGCCATAACAGTCAGGGCCAGGATATTGTCGACAAGATAAGGGGCGCCCAAATTCTTTACGGTCACCAGCCTGGAAGCCTCCGCCATCCAGGTCAGGGGGACCAAACGGGCTGTGTTATTAATAAACTCCGGAATGTGGGTGGGGGGCCAGCAATAGCCCGAAATCATAAAAAAGGGTGCGGACAGGAGCAGCAAATAACGGGTCACCTGCAGGGAGTTAGCTGCCCAAAGGGATAGATAGAAGCCGGCGGAGGTAATGGTGATACTGTAGAGCAACCCCAGCAAGAGGATTAAAAGGGTGGAACCTTCTACCTTTACCAGGACCACGCTCCGGGCAAAACAGAGCAGCAGGCCGTAGTTCATCAGGTTTGTGAGGAAATAGGGAAGTGACTTGCCCAGAAAGATCTTCCAGGCAGCCACGGGTGAACAGAGATACTGGAGCCAGCTGTTTTTTTCCTTTTCCCTGGTTATGGTCAGGCTCACACAGAGCAGGCCGATTTGTTGAATTATGATCATGTACAGCCCCATCAGGATATAGTTAGCGTAGCTGTACGTGGGGTTGTACCAGACCTCGATGTTGCTCCGCACATTATTCAGGGCATTGCTGATTTCTCTTTCCGTCAGGCCCAGGCCGGCAAGGTAGGTGGCGGTATAACGGGCATTAAAGGTGCTGATGACTTCAAGGGTATACTTCCGGATATTAAAGCCCCAGATCAGGTTCGATGCGTCATAAACGGTTAAAACCTCCGTATTTCTGTGCTGGGTTATTATGGCCTCAAAATCCTCTGGGATGACGACGCCGGCCCGCACGGTACCTTCTTTCATTCCCTTTTCCAGCCCGGCATAGGTATCGATCCCCGGGACCACCTGAAAGTGCGGAGAATTCTCAAAGGCCTCAACCACTTCCCGGCTCAGCCTGGAATCGTCCAGGTCCACAACGGCCAGGGGGATATCCGTCAGGATTCCTGAGAAATAGACCAGGCCGCAGAGGGAGGCGTAAAGGAGGGGGACGGCAAACACCAGTAAAAGAAGAATTTTGTCCTTGAGAATGTGCACCATCTCGTAATAGGCAATGGCTGCCACTTGTTTCAAAGGGGCTCACTCCTTAACTATCCGGAAAGCAGGGCGATCAGGTTTACCGGCGCGGGCCGGCGCGGTGTCGGCAGCCACGGCGGGCTTTTCCTTTAGCTCCGGGAAGCAATAAGCGCGGCTGCGGTGTAGCTAAGGACTGCAATTACCAGCAGCGCTGAAAAGAAGGGGGCCATGAAGGTCCAACCCGGGTCCTTAAAGGTCAGGTAGTTGATCCCCTGGAAAAACCAGGTTTGCGGCAGGACCCAGGCGGCTTGCTGCACAATCTGGGGCATGGCCTCCAGGGGCCAGGTGTAGCCGCAGAGGATAAAGGAAGGTACGGCGATAATCATGCCGAACCTGGTAGAATTGACCGCATTACGGCTGAAGCTGGAGACCAGGGTACCGGTTGCGTGCAGGGCGAGGGCAAAGGCCAGGGTAAACAAAAGAAACACCCAGAAGCTGCAGGCCAGGGGCAGCTTGAAGACATTGAAGGAAAGGTAATAAACAGGCAGGACCGTCAGGATGAAAAGGGCGATCTGGACAATGGACTTGCTGAAAAAAAACATGAATTTTGAAACCCCCGCCGCCTTCAGCAGGGACCAGCTTTTCCGTCCCGTTTCCCCGATGATGTTCATACAGGCTGTCAGCATGCAGCACTGCTGCCATACATTCAAGGCCAGGGCCAGCACCAGGAAGTAAGCGTAGTTCAAGGTGGGGTTGAACCAGGGTTCTTCCCGGAAGGTGACGGAGCTGAAGGCTTCCCGGGCCTGGTCCGGGTGCATGCCCCCGGCTATTAGGGTTTTAATCCCTGCCTGGGCGTTGATTGTACCCGTTATTGCTAAAACCGTATTGGCTGCGTTGGTGGCGTAAATCATATTACTGCCGTCAATGATCACGGCGAGGTTGACCTGGCGTCTTAAGGAGACACTTTTGGCGTAGTTTTCCGGAATAACGACCCCCACCACTACCTCTCCCCGCTGGATCAGTTCTTCAACTTCCGCAAAACTGCCGGGGTTGGCCACTACCTTCAGGTTTTCGGTGTTGCTGATGTCTTCAACCAGTTGCCGGCTTTCCCGGGAACAATCCAGGTCCACAATGGCCGTTGGAATACCTTTTAAAACCTGGGCGCTGTAGGTGGCGTAAAAAACAAGCAGCCCCAGGAGGGAACCTGCCAGCAATATTTTCCGTAGCCCTTTGTCCCGCCACAGGTAGTAAACTTCCCGGCGCATAACGGCCAGGCACTGCCTAAGCATGGAGCTCACCACTTTGTTCTGCAAAGGATTTAAGCCGGTCTTCCCACTGTTCCCTGGCTTCCCCGGGCTGGTAGACCGTTAGCCGGCCCTGCTCAAGCCAGCCCACCCGGCTTATTATGCTGTATAGATCAGTTTTACTGTAAGCGTCCATATTGTTGAAGCTCAGGATGCAGGTACCGCCGCAGGCCAGGTATTCCCTCAGTTCTCTCAAAATGATGTGGCGGGAAGCCGGGTCGATTGACTGAAAGAGATCATCGCCAAGCAGCAGCTCCGGTTCGTTGAGCAGGGCGCAGGCCAGGGCCAGGCGCTGGTAAACGCCTGCTTCCAGAGCAGTCACGGGCAATTTCAGGTAATCAGTTAATTGAAACCTCTCGATAACCCGGTAGCAATTCTCCCTGCTGGCGTTTTTTAAAGCTGTCAGAAAATCCAGGTTTTCAGCGGCTCGTAAATCCTGAAAGAGGCTTTTTTCCTGGGTTACCAGGCCCAGCCGGTGTTTGAAACGTTCAGATTTGCGGGCGTCATAGCCGAGGACTTCAACCCTTCCCGACCTGAACCTGTCAATGCCGGCCAGGATGTGCAGCAGAGCAGTCTTGCCGGCTCCCCTGAGGCCGAAGAGGCCGAAGCACTCCCCCTTGTATACCTCCAGATTGACTCCATCCAAAATAATCCTTTTCCCTATTTTTTGAACAAGGTCCGTCACCCTGACAACCGGCTCCATCTGTTATTTGACCTCCTCCAGAAGCTTCACCCTGGCGGTCATCCCGGTTTTTAGAACAAGGTCGGGGTTGGGGAGATCAATTTTTACCTCAAAGCTGCGCAAATCGTGCTCGTCCTGCTCGCTGACGGCCTTGCGGACGGCGAAATCGCCGGCATCATTGATCCAGACCACCCTCCCCTTAAAGACCCTGTCCGGAAAGGAAGCAACGCTGACCTCAGCTTCCTGGTCCAGGTGGACACGGCCAATTTTCGTCTCGCTGATAAAAACTTTGACGTAGGTATGCTCAATATCGGTTATTTCCAGAACCGGTGTTCCGGCGTTGACCAGTTCCCCCTCCTCCAGGTACTTCTGGGTTATGTAGCCGGACATGGGGGCTCGCAAAACGGCGTTATCCAGGTAGGCCTGGGCTTCTTCAACGGCTCCCCGGGCCTGCTCGCTCTGGCCCAGGGCTGCCTCGTATTGGGACTGGGCCACCTGGACCTTCAAGCGGGCGGCCAGGGCCTGGTCCAGGGCGCTTTGGGCCTCCTTGAGCTTGTTTTGGGCCAGCTCGTAATTGTTTTTAGCGTCATCCAGGGTTTTGGCGGGAGCCGCGCCGCTTTCGTACAGAGCGGTGGCCCGTTCCAGGGACTGGCTTGCTTCCTGGAGGCCGACCTCGGCCTGGGCCACTTTGGCCCTGGCCTGCTCAATGGCGGTTTCCACCTGCTGGCTGGTCAGCGGCACGGAGTCCGCTGCCTGGCGGACCTGGGCCAGGGCCGCATTATGGGCTCCCCGGGCCTGGCTCAACCGGGCGGCAATTTCCCGGGTATCCAGTCTGGCCAGTTCCTGCCCCTTCTCCACATAGCTGCCCTCTTCTACGGTCAGCGAATCAATTCTACCGGCTACTTTAAAGGAGGCCAGAACACTTTTGGCTTCAATGGTTCCTGTGGCGGTCAGGCTTTCCCCTTCTTCCTGGACAAGGGTCTGGTGCCTGTAATGATTCAGGAAAAGAAAAACCGCAAGACCAATAATTGCTAAGAACAGGAGTGAGATAACGGCTTTTTTAAGATTGAGCTCAGCAAAGGCTCCGGCTGCCATTTGTTGCATGCCTCCCTGGATTCAGATGCTTTTTTGGGGCCGTTGGTGCGCTTAGAGAACAGCCCCTGTGTTTTGCTAAAGAACTGCGCCAGCAAAAATCGATGCCCTATTTCAAATAATTGTTTAAATAACTGACTGCTCCTATGTATTTTATTCATACCCGGGCAGGGCAAATGCCCTTGAAAAAAATCTCCCCAATGGTCTTCTGCACGGGTTCCATGGGTATTTTCCGGTCGTAGCTGAGGTAATGAAGGGCTGGTATAGCAATCATACCAAAAAGCGCGGAGGTGGTTATTTCAGGGTCCACTGTCCTCAAGGAACCGTCCTGAATGCCCTCCTCAACCACATTGCGGATGACCTGGAGACAACCTGCCAGCATTTCCGCCAGAAGTTCTCTCCTTGCACTGGTGCTGAAGAGTTCCTTTAAGAACAGAAAAATAAAATCCTTTTCTTGCTCGAAGAAGAGCAAGTGTCCTTCGATGAGCATAGCAATTATTTCCGGTGGGGGAGCCTTTGTTGCCGCCACCCCGTCTAGCTTTTGTTTGAAAAGAGAAACCCCCTCCCGGATGACGGCCAGATAAAGGTCCTCTTTGTTTTCAAAGTGATAGTAGATGGTACCCTTGGCTACACCGATGGCCCGGGCTATTTCCTCAACGGTGGCCTTATGGTAGCCCTTCCTGGCAAATATTCCAGCTGCTGCTTCAAAAAGTGCCCGGTTGTCCCCCCTGTTACCTTTGAAAGCCTCCGAAAAAGTGTCCCCCATGAAAATACCCCCAGTTTTTGTACTGACCGGTCAGTTCTATTATAAAATATACCACCGGCGGCAGCAAGTAATGAAAGGATAAAATTTTCATTCCTGCACCTTTCAGGATCTTCATAGCTCATTTCTATTAAGGAAATACATTCTAGGGGGGCTTCTTACCCGGCGAACGCATTTCTCTCCCGCAGGCGCATATACATCTAAAAGGAAGTTGGCTTATTAGGAGCTTTAAATCATTCCCAACAGGATTTGAGAACTGCTTCCTAAGTTTCAATAACCGGGAGGTTGGGCAATGCAGGAGTACATCCAAAAACGGGTTCTGGAGATTTGCCACTATATCCTTGAAACCCATGCCACAGTCCGGCAGGCTGCCCAGGTTTTCCAGGTCAGCAAAAGCACAGTGCATAAGGATATGACCGAACGTCTGCCGTCCCTCAATAAGCAGCTTGCCCAGGAAGTAAAAGCAATCCTCGAGTACAATAAGGCCGAGCGCCACCTGCGGGGCGGCGAAGCCACCCGGAGGAAATATAAGGAGCTGGCTTAAATTTCAAATTCATATAAAGGATTTTAGGAGATTCTGGTAGAAATATAACTTTACCGGTAGGGGGACAAACCTGCCCAGCCCAACCCAGCCGGTGTTTTCCCTGTTGTTTTTAAGGAAGTGTACAGGCATATTTTTTTGGTTCTGAAAGGGGACAAGCTTATGATTGGCGGAAGCGATATCGGGGTCGACCTGGGTACGGCGAATGTCAAGGTTTTTGTTAAAGGTAAGGGAATTATCCTGCATGAACCTTCAGTTGTGGCCATGGAAAAGGAGAGCAGGCGCGTTATAGCAGTAGGTTCCGAAGCCCGCAGGATGCTGGGGCGCACACCTGGAAATATTGTTGCCATCCGGCCTTTGCGGGACGGAGTGATTGCGGATTACGACGTCACCGAGAAAATGCTCCGCTATTTCATAAGCAAAGCAGCCGGAGGCCGCAAGTTCTTTTTCCGTCCCCGGATCATGGTTTGTATTCCAACGGGCGTTACCGGCGTCGAGGAGCGTGCCGTACGGCAGGCTGCTATTCAGGCCGGGGCCAAAGAGGCGCTCCTGATTGAGGAACCCCTGGCAGCAGCCCTGGGCGCTGGTTTGGATATAACTCAGCCCAGTGGTTCTATGGTTGTAGATGTGGGCGGGGGGACCACCGATATTGCTGTACTTTCCCTGGGGGGGATTGTCTGCAGTAAGTCCCTGCGCCTTGGCGGCGATAAATTTGACGAAGCTATTGTGAAATATGTCCGCAGGGAATACAGCCTTGCCATCGGAGAGCGAACCGGCGAGGAACTGAAAATGGAGGTGGGTACCGCCTACCTCCCGGACGCAATTGATAAAAGTATGGAAATTAGAGGCCGGGACATGATTTCCGGGCTTCCCCGGGCCGTTGTCGTTACTCGCCGCCAGGTGTACGAGGCAATTAAAGAACCCCTGGACCTGGTAGTCGCAGCTGTAAAAGAAGTGCTGGAGCGCACAGCTCCGGAACTGGCTGCAGATATCATCAACAAGGGGATCATCATGACCGGCGGCGGTTCGCTGCTGGATGGGATTGACCGCTTGCTCACCAATGAAACCGGCCTTCCGGTGTATATTGCGGAAGATCCTCTTACCTGCGTGGCCAAGGGAACGGGCTTTGCCCTGAACAACATAGGGGTGCTCAGCGCTTCCAGCAAAAAAAAGGGGTTAAAAAAAATCGTCTAGTTCATTGCGGAAGGGTTTGCGGGCAACTAAAAAGTTAAGTTTGTTAACTAATTTTCGGATTTAAAAGGAAAACTCCCAAAGTCCGTCGAAGGTATAAGAGTTGTTCTGAACAACTGCCAAGACCATGGAAGGATTTTACGGGGGTTTTTTATGCGGTTTTTGAAACAACGTTATAGGGTGAAGAGTTCATTTAAGGCTCCGGCTTTCGCGGTTTTAACGGTTTCTCTAGGCCTGGCGCTTTCATTTTTAGTACTCCATACATACCAGGGTTTTGCTGGAACCAGAGAATATGAAAAGACTTATATCACAGGCGGCCGGGATGAGGACTCCGTTTCCTTTTTGAATGACCGTGCCCGTGCTATTACGGGCGCTGCCGCGGTGGGTGCCCCCGGTTTTATCGTACCGGAAGGCCTGACCGGGGAGGGACAGATTGTAGCTGTTGCGGACAGCGGCCTGGACCTGGGCCGGTTGGATGATCTCCACCCGGATCTTCAGAGCACACTCGGCAAGATGCCGAAGGTGGTGATGTTGAAATCCTGGGCCGGGCGGTCTGTTCCGGACGACCCGGACGGGCACGGCACCCACATGGCAGCCACAATTGCGGGGACCGGGGCGGCTTCAGGCGGGCAGTTCCGGGGCATTGCGCCGGGCGCAAGTATTTACTTCCAATCCATCCTGGACGCGGACGGTAAACCGGCGCCTCCGGCCAACCTGGCCGACTTGTTCTGGCCGGCCTATGCAGCAGGCGCCCGGGTGCATGTAGACGGCTGGGGCGGCGGCCCCAACGCCTACCGGGAGTCTGCCTCCCAGGTGGATGGATTTGTGCGCAAATACCCTGATTTCCTTACCATCTTCGGAGCTGGGAACAGCGGTCCCTCTCCCAGAACCATTACCGACGAGGCTAACAGTAAAAATGCCCTTGTGGTGGGCGCCTCCCTGCTGCCCAGGCCGGCCCTGGCGCCCGGTTCCCACACCGGACTTCCAGCGGACTTTTCCTCCCGGGGTCCGGCCGGAGACGGGCGGATCAAACCTGAAATTTACGCCCCCGGGTCGTCGGTGGTTTCCGCCCGGTCCCGCCTGACGGAAGGAAACCTGCCGGGTTACCCGGAGTATACACGGATGCAGGGGACAAGCATGGCGGCGGCTGTCGCCGGCGGCGGTTCCGCCCTTCTAATGGAGTATTTCAAAAAAAACCTGGAACTTACCACGCCCTCCGCAGCCCTGGTCAAGGCGGCGCTGATTAACGGCGCCATCGCTATGGAAGGAGGCCCCTCTGAGAGAGGCTTCGGCATTATGGACCTGGCCGGGACGATTATTGCCCTCAAGGACGGTTCCTTCCAGTTTTCTGACGAATGGGCCGGGGTGGCGCAGGGGGACGAGATTGTCTTTAAGTACACCGTTACGGATAGCTTGAGCCCTTTTAAGGCAACTCTGGCCTGGACCGACCCGGCGGCTGAACCGGGCAGCGCCCAGACCCTGGTCAACGACCTCAACCTCGTCGTAGAAACGCCTGACGGTAGTTCTTACTACGGCAATCATTTTCTCGGCAAAAATGCCCCGGACAGGATCAATAACGTGGAACAGGTGGTTCTTCCCGCCCCTCAGGCAGGGGAATACACGCTGCGTGTTTCAGGAGCAACAATCCGGCGCAATACCGTCAGCGGGAGTATCACCCCGGCTCAGGATTACGCCCTGGTCTGGGGCCAGACCTCCACAGGGGGCATGTTGAAAGAAGCCAGAGAGAGTTCTCTGACCCTGGAAGACGGCACCACCTTGGAGTCAGCCGAAACGCCGGTAGTAAACCTGCTGGATGAAGCTGTGGCGCCGGCAGACAGCGGGCACCTTTTCCCCGGCGCGCTGGTATACCGGACCCTGGAGCGGATTTACGTTGTAGCCGGCATGTGGCGGGAAGCGGGGGTTAAAGCCATTAAAACGGCGGAAGGTTATATCCTCTCGGAGCTGAACCCGGCCAAAAGGCTGGGTGGTTACCTGGTTGCCGATGAAAACGGGATCGCGCTCAACGGCGAAAAAGTAACACCGGACAAGCTGCCCCAGGGGGTGGAGGTCAGCGGGGTGATCAACCCCTTTAACCAGAAACTATACCAGGTGCGCGCGGCCTATACTGAGCTTGAAGGGGTCGTTTCGGCCCTGCTCGAAGAAGATGGTGAAAGAAAACTGTTCCTGGGCGGGGGAAGCGAAGCATACCGGATTTCACCGGAAGCGGTTTTCTCCTACGAGGACAATTATGTCAACATAGAGGCCATGGATCTGCCTTTCGGAACCGGGGCACTGGAAGAGCTGGAAGAAGTTCTGCCGGGGATGCCGGTGCGGCTGCACCTTGCTCCTTCCACCGGTGAAGTTCAATACCTGGCGGTGAAGAGGCAGGTGGCCCTGGGTACGGTAAGTGAGACATCTGTTGCGGACGGGAAAATCCGGCTGGAAAGCGGGGTATCCTACCGGCTTTTAGCGGGAGCCCCGGTAACAAAAGACAGGAAAAAAGCAGGCTTCAGCGACATTAAGCCAAAGGATTATGTGGCCCTGATGGTTCTCCCGGACACCGGGCAGGCCATCGGAGTGGTGGCCTACAGCAAAGTATTTTACGGCAAGGCTGTTAATTGTTCGGAAAAAACCAGCACATTGGATCTGTTGAGCGACAACGGCCAGTACCTGTCAATTAAACTGGCGCCGGAAGCAGTGGTTTACCGCTGGGGCGCCCGTGCTACAAAGGATGCCATTGCAGCGGGCAGCCGGATCCGTGTTACCACCGACCCCGGCTTAAAGGAGGTCTGGCGGCTTGATCTGGCCCAGACCTTACACGACAGGGGCCGGTTTTCGGAATACAGCGCCGGAACCGGGCGAATTGCTACCCTGGAAGGAAAGGAGTACCTTGTTTCCGGCTCCACCCGGTTTCTGAAGAACGGATATCCTGTGGAACCGGAGGATTTGCGTACCGGGGAGCAGTTGGAATTGGAATATGCGGCATCCATCCCTACGTCCGGGAGTGTGCTGATCTCTGTTAACGCACGTACTTCCGCCCGGCCGCCGGAGCTCTTCGTCTCCGTGCTCCCTTTGCCGCAACAGCTGGTAATTACAGGCAGCACCGGGGCTGGTTGTAACCTTTACCTCAGAGGACCGGAGGGTCTCCAGCAAAGTATTCCAGTGGATCAAGAGGGCCGCTTCACTTTTATTGAAAAACGGTGCAGCAAGGAGGAATACCGGACTCTGGTGGTGGCAGACCCGCGCAGCGGCGGCGTCAGCGGCAGGAGTTTGCAACTTCCGGGCTGGAACGGGAGCACCGGATCCTTTGTTTCCAGGGTTATGGACGGGGTTCTGGCCCAGTCCCGGAACCTTACGGGTGAGCGTGGAAATGAACCCGAAAACTTCTATGACACGCCCCTTAAGAGGGTGGAAGCAGCGGCAGTGCTGGCAGGGATTCTGAGCTGGCCGGCGGATTCCGGAGCGAACCTGACCTTTGCCGACGCGGGAGAGGTTCCGGGGGAATACCGCCAGGCTGTGGCAGAGGCCCAGGCGAGGGGTATCTGCAAGGGGGACAGCGACGGCAGCTTTGTTCCCGGCGGCAGACTCAACCGGGCTCAGGCTGCGGTTATTCTAAGCGCCGTCCTGCGGGATCTGGGGATTCCGGCCCCCCAGGCCGCCGGGGTGGAGCCTTACCTGGATGATGCGGATATACCGGCCTGGGCCGCTCCTGCTGTGGCGGAAGCCACGGCCCTGGGGCTTTTGCGGGGAAGGCCGGACGGTACATTCGCGCCGTCGGAT
>LFSA01000049.1 GCA_001512635.1 Pelotomaculum sp. DTU098
CTCGGCTTCTTCAATAACTTTGATCAGGACATTGCGGGGATCACCACAAAATGGAGTACCGTCCGGATTGTAAATATTGCAAATCAGCCGGGCTACCGCTCCCTCCCTGGGTCTCCAGGGAAATACAGTGAAGGTTGAAGGGTCCGGCCGGAGGTACATATCGGATTCTTCTATGCGCACGAAACCCTCAATGGATGATCCGTCAAACATGAGCTCCCCGTTCAGGGCCTTATCCAATTGCTCTACAGTTATAGAAACGTTCTTTAGAATACCGAATATATCTGTAAACTGTAAACGTATGAATTTGACACCCAGGTCCTTGGCCAGACTACGAACATCGTCGTTAGTAAGTTTAGCCACTGTTATTCATCCTTTCCCCAACGCTGTCGATAAGGGGTCAAATTATGAAAAAAAGGCCAACGTGCGGGCATAAAACCCGCGCTACAGGCGGCCCCAACGCCCCTTTTCCATTGCTCCAACGCTGTATCTTCTGATGTAATTAAGACATAGTATAACACAATAAATGTAAGAGGCGATAGTCCTTTGGACTATAATTTTACCCGCTAACCTTCCCCTGCCCTCGGCATGGGCAAGGGACAGGTCGCGGAATCATCAAATGTAAATCAATGCTAGAACCTGGTCAGGTATTCTTTTACTTCCCAGGGATGAACCTGGACGCGGTAGCTGTTCCATTCGTGCATCTTCGCCTCTACAAACTTATCGTAAATATGGGGCTGCAGGACACTCTTGATTACTTCATCTTTGGCCAGTTCCTCGAGGGCTTCACAGAGGTTTCCGGGCAAGCTCAGGATGTTTAATTTTTCACGTTCCTCCTTGCTCAGGTTGTAAATGTTCACGTCCGTGGGCGGCGGCGGCAGGATCTTATTCTTAATCCCGTCCAGCCCGGCCTTCAGGGCTACAGCAATGGCCAGGTAGGGGTTGCAGGAGGGATCCGGGTTCCTCAGCTCGATCCGGGTTGAACTGCCGCGCTTGGCCGGGATACGAATCAGCGGGCTCCTGTTCCGGCCTGACCAGGCGATGTATACCGGAGCCTCATAACCGGGCACCAGGCGCTTGTAGGAGTTGACTGTCGGGTTGGTGACGGCTGCTATGGAGCGGGCGTGCTTCATCAAGCCCCCGATATAATACCTGGCTATTTCACTTAACTGGTCCGGTGTTGAAGGATCGTAAAAGGCATTTTTACCATCTCTGAACAGGGACTGGTTCATATGCATGCCGGAACCGTTAATCCCGAAGATCGGTTTGGGCATGAACGTGGCATGCAGGCCGTGGCGCTGGGCGGTGGTACGCACAACCATCTTAAAGGTCATGATTTTATCGGCGACATCCAGGGCGTCGGAGTATTTAAAGTCAATCTCGTGCTGTCCCGGCGCCACTTCGTGATGGGAAGCCTCGATTTCAAAACCCATCTCTTCCAGAGTAAGTACCATGTCCCGGCGGGCGTTTTCGCCGAGGTCCACCGGTGCAAGATCAAAGTATCCGGCACGGTCGTGGGTTTCCACAGTAGCCTTGCCCTCCTGGTCCACATGGAAGAGGAAGAACTCCAGCTCGGGGCCAACCATCAGGGTAAAGCCCATATCTGCAGCTTCTGCCAGCACCTTCTTGAGGGCAATCCGGGGATCCCCTTCAAAGGGTGATCCGTCAGGGTTATAAGAATCACATATTAAACGGGCCACACCGCCCTCCCTGGGCCGCCAGGGAAAGACAACAAAGGTGTTCAAATCCGGACGGAGGTACATGTCCGATTCTTCGATCCTGGCAAAACCGTGAATGGATGAACCGTCATACATCAGTTCTCCGTCCAGGGCCTTTTCCAGTTGTTCAATAGTAATGGCAACGTTCTTCAGCACACCGAGGATATCTGTAAATTGCAGGCGAATAAACTTGACTCCCAGGTTCCTTGCTTTCTCAACCAATTGTTTCTTTTCATTCATTCCATAAGCCACCTTTCCTTAGTTTTAATTTTCTTCAACACTGGTGATCCACTAAAGTTGGAGCCATACCGGGGCAAGGTTGCAGCTGGCCCCCGCGGATCAAAATAGCAGCTTCCCGGCTCATTTTCCTGACCTCACCTCTCCTCTAAATCTTTGCTCGCAAAAATAAAAACCCTTAACAGCAGGGGTCAACTGTAAAAACCCCCCGCTATTAAGGGCGCCTTTGCCCGTTCAGGCACGCCATTGTGCCCGGATCTAAGCCCATGCCTTTGCCCGGCCCTATAAATTGTGAGCCAGGATTATGGCCTCCGCTACGGCCCGCATGGAAATCCTCCTATTCATGCTTTGCCTTTGGATCCGCTTAAATGCTTCTGCTTCACTAATCCCCAAAGTCTCCATCAGGATACCCTTGGCCCTCTCAACGAATTTCCTTGTTTCCAGGGTCTCTTTAAGTTCCTTGACCTGGTTTTCAAGCCTGACTATCTCCTGGTAATTAGTTAAAGCCAGTTCTATCGCCGGAACAAGGTTGTATTCCAGCTCGGGTTTCAGCAAGAAGGCGAACACCCTGGCAATTTTTGCCTTTTCTATTAGATTTTGTTGGGTTGAAGAGGCGATGAGGATCACCGGGGCCAGTTTATCCTCATAGGCAATACGTGCTACCTCATGGCCGTCCATTCCTGGCAGAAAAGCCTCAATAATTGCGAGGTCGGGCTGCCTGGCCCTGATCAGTTTTAAGCCGGTCAAGCCATCTTCCGCTTCTCCGATCACCCAGTAACCCATTTTAGCCATCATTGCCTTGATATTCTTTCGCCAGGCGGCATCGCTTTCAATTAATACTAGCCGATATTCTCCCATGAAGCATGCCTCCTGTATTAGTGCATTGATTTATCCCGGAAAATGCACTTATTTGGAATAATGAATGGTTTTTCAAAATAAATGCCCTCTAACAGGTTTAAACCTGATGAGGGCTTCATTGCCAGCAATGGTAGATACATCATCGTATCTATACCAAACTATCAACTTAGTAAACAAATTATATACGATTTATTCTTTACCGGCAATACCTATCAGTGACTAGCTCAAAATATTTTCTACTTCTTCCGCGTCAACCTCCATGATATAACGGATACCGGTTATTTCAGCTGCTTCCCTGGTCAATGCTGCCAGGTCATCCCGGCTTATATGACGGAGGGCAAATTTGCGGGCACCGCACATCAGTTGCCGGAGGCCCTGGGCCAGGCGCTCGAAGTAGCTGTAAACACCGATGGCGCCCACCGGAAGGCTGTCAAATTCGCTGTTCATTTTTTCCCTGAGTTCTGAGGCTGCGATAAAGATCTGGTCAATGGTCAGGCCGTATTTTTCATATTCCGGCGGCACCTTGCCCTTTTTAACAGCTTCCCCAACGGTTTTCCCAACCATGGCGGCGGTAAGGGGAGAGCGGGCCATGCCAATGGCCTTGATGTGCGGGGCGCCCAGGGCCAGCCCCTTAAATAGATGGTCTTCCAGGGTAAAGCCCCCTGCTATGGCCACCGGAGGCACATAGGCTCCCCGGGCCGCCAGTTTGTCGAGATACTTGACCAGCAGGGCCTGAATGTAAACAGTAGGCACACCCCACTCGTTCATCATCCGCCACGGGCTCATACCGGTGCCCCCGCCTGCCCCGTCCACTGTAAGCAGGTCGATACGGGCGTCAGAGGCGAATTTAACTGCCCGGGCCAGGTCCGCCGGCCGGTAAGCGCCAGTTTTGAGCATAACATATTTGGCGCCGGCCTTGCGCAGTTGTTCAACCCTGGTGTTGAAATCTTCCTGATTGACCATCCCCACCCGGGAGTGCCTTTCAAACTCTTTAAATGCGCCCGCTTTATAGGCTTCCTGTACTTTGGGGTTCTCGGGATCGGGCAGGACGATGTAGCCCCGGCTCTTCAGCAACAAGGCCCGCTCCAGGCTGTTCAGCTTAACTTCGCCGCCGATGTCCTTGGCGCCCTGGCCCCACTTGATTTCCACCGCGTCAACACCCAGTTTTTCCAGGGCGTATTCCTGAACCCCCAGGCTAGTGTCCTCCACGTTGGCCTGAACGGCGATAAACCCTTTGCCGTTATACCACCTTTGAAAGTCTTTAACCCTCTTGGACAAATTCGGCGAATGGATAACCCTGCCGTTCTTGATTTCGGAATCAGGGTCCATGGCACAGACATTTTCACCGATTACAATGCCCACTCCACAGATGGCCGCCCCGGCAGCCAGGTGCTCCCAGTTGTCGGCCGCTACATTGGTGGAACCCATAGCCGCGATGATAATGGGCAGGTCCAGCTTAATCCGGCTTTCCACCCCAATCCAGGATTCCAGGCTGACGGCGGGAAAAATTGCCTTGTCCGGATCCGGGTCGATGCCGGTTGCACCTACGGCTGTGCCCATGATGTTGAAGTGGGAGTAATCCACAGGGTAGTCTTTCTGGGAAGCCGCAGTTATTTTCCCAAAGGGCTGCGGGTAGAGAACCTCCTTGGCGCGAATGGAAGATTTGCCCACCTCGCATAGTCCCGGACAGCCGTCCTGGCAGGTGACACACATGCCGCTGAATTCACACTTGCTGCTGCCGGTGCGCAGTTTTGTCAGGGTAGCCGCTGTAGCATTAATGCCTTTACTGAAACTCATAAAAACATCCTCCTACTCAACTCTTTTTCTATGCTATTAAAGCAAGCCATTACGATCAGGTGATAATAGATTTAAGAATACTTCCTAACTCTGCATTCTTAGCAGAGCCTCTTCCCGGGTTTTATTTAGATAACTGACCAATTTCTCCACGTTAAGTCAGGTTCACAGAGAACTCAGTAGCTTGCAAGGTATTCATCCAGCTCCCACTGGTGAACAACCGACTGAAAACGCTCCCACTCCCGCTCCTTGCTTTCCAGGTAGCGCCTGCAGATATGCTGCCCCAGCGCTTCCTGCAGCAAATCGTCGCCGGCCAGGTCCTGCAGCGCCTCGCCCAGGCTGCGGGGGAGCCCCCTGTTTTTGATTATTTCCAGCATATTTCCAGCCCCCAGCTGGTTTTCCGGCGGCGGGGGGTTTGTTTTTTTAACGATACCGTCAAGACCTGCCTCCAGGGCAGCTGCAAGTACCAGGTACGGGTTACAGGCGGGATCCGGACTTCTTAGAATCACCCTAGTGTCATTTCCCCTTTGGGCGGGAACACGGATGATTGTGTTCCTGTTCTCTTCCGACCAGGCGATTAATACCGGGCACATGTCTTTAGGCAGTAGACGCTTATATGAATTCACAAGGGGGTTGGCCAGGGCGGTAATGGCACGGGCATGCCGCAGTAAGCCTCCGATATAGTATCTTGCTGTGGAGCTTAGCCCCAGCGGCCCTGACGGGTCATCAAAGGCGTTCCTCTCCTCTCGCCAGAGCGACTGGTGCAGGTGCATACCGGAGCCATTCACCGTCCCGATGGGCTTCGGCATGAATGAAGCATGGAGGCCATGCCTCTGGGCTATGGTACGGACCACAAACTTGAAAGTAGCAATCTTATCTGCAGTTGCCAGCACATCGTCTTCTTTTATAAAGATCTCATGCTGGCCGGGAGCAATCTCATGGTGGGAGGAAGATATTTCAAAACCCATCTCCTCCAGGGTCAGAACCATATCCCGCCGGGCGTTTTCCCCGAGGTCCACGGGAGACAGGTCACAATACCCGGCCTGATCATGGGCAACCGTGGTCGGTTGGCCCTTGGAATCATTGTGAAAAAGGAAAAATTCAATTTGAGCAGCTGCACGGAGCTGGAATCCCAAACCCTCCGCCTTCCTGGCAATCCTCTTAAGCGCGGAACGGGAGCATCCGGAAAAGGGTTCCCCGCCAGGTGAATAGATGTCGCAGATAAGGCGGGCTACTGCGCCATCCCTGGGCCTCCATGGGAAAACCTCGAAGGTGGAGGGATCCGGAAGGAGGAAAATATCCGTTTCCCTGCTCTGCACAAACCCTTCAATAACAGAACTGTCAAAAATAACCCGGCCGTCCAGGGCCCTCTCCAGCTCTTCCACTGTAACCGCAATGTTTTTAAAGGCTCCGCAGATACCCGTAAACTGCAACCGGATAAATTTGACATTATATTCTTTGGCCTTTTCCAGAACTTCTTCTTTCGTTGTAACACCCAGCACATAATCACCTTTTTTCGGCAAAATAAAAAAACGCCCTACGAAAGACCTTCCAAAAAAGGCCTTTCCAGGACGTCTTTGCCCCTTCTAAATATTTTGCTTGCATCTAGTATAACACAATTATGTTCAAAATCAACGCCTGAAGGAGAAGAATATTGTATACAAAATTAGTCGCTTTAGTTCCTTTTTTCGCTATAATGCTTTATTACCTGGCGGGCAATTTTACCGATTGGCAGGCACCTGTTCATGCTGAGTTTCTGTAATAACCTGTAAGCGTCTTTTTCGCTAATACCCTTATGCTCCATGATCAAACCCTTTGCCTTTTCAACCAGTTTTCTTTCTTCCAGGGCTTTTTTCAGCCGCTTGTTTTCTGCTTCCAGTTTGATTATCTTTTTAAAATTGGCGATGGCCAGTTCTATGGCGGAAAAGAGCTGCTCATCGTTGACCGGTTTAACCAGGATGGCGAAGACCCAGGAATATTTTGCACTCTCCAGCAGTTCCTGCTCAGGGCCGGATGTTAAAAGGAGGAACGGGGCCACCCGGTGCTCCTCAATGATCCTGGGGATTTCCATACCCTCGGCGCCTGGAAGCTTTGAGTCCAAAATGATAATATCCGGCTCTGTTTGAAAAATAGCCTTGAGGGCGCTTCTCCCGTCTCCAACACTGCCTGCAACCATGTACCCGGCTTGCAACAATGTTTCTTTTAATTTTTTCCGGTAGTCGGCATCAGCATCGGCGATGACTACTCGTGTCCCAAACATAGGACGCACCTTCAAGTTCTACTTCAGATTATGACTCACCAAAGTTTAATAGCCAAGCTTTAGTTGTATTACTATGTTTAAAAAAAATATAGCAGTATTTTAACACGGCACCCTCAAAAAAGATAGATAGAATCCCTATGTATACTGGATCAAATCAAAAGAAGCCTATCCGGCTTCTTTTTTAGCTTCTATCTATTTCACAGCCGAGTTTAACTCCTCAATTTGCTCTGCTGTATCCAGAATTAGCTGGAGGGTCTTTTCCCTTCTTAAGTTGATTGCCTCAAAGTCCATGTAAGGCACGTAATACTTCTCTATCTCATCGTGGGTCTTTTTGGCCCTGCTGATGAAAGAAATTGCCTGTTCCATACATTGCCGGTACATTCCACGGGCCAGGCCTTTTTCGACCAGGTAGGCTTCATTAAGCACAGGATCGACCCAGTTCATTGTATCGATTACGGTATCGCCTTCCTTAGGGATGTAAAGGTGTGGCTCAACATTGTTAATTATGGCCAGGCTCAGGTCGTGAATAACCAGGTGATCAACCACCTTGGGGTTTAACGCGCAGTGAAAGGCAGTAACGTTAAACCCCCTGGCTAAAGCTGCCTCCATTAAACGCCTCACCAAAGTAGTTTTTCCTGTTCCATCATCACCATTGATAATATAGCGCTTCTGAAGGTGATCGACGACTGTTTCCAGGTGACTGACTGGACCGTCAGGGGTAATTGCCGTAGCAAAGAGGTGACGTGCTTTCGGATTTTCTGTAACCCTTTGTTTTCCCTCAAAGATTTCGTGGATTAAATCCAGAACCATTTTGTCGAAAGCACCCACATTAAAAGCGTTGCTTTCATTATAGTAGGATTCTACCTCATCAAGGAATAGCTTTGCCGCTGCGAGATAAGCGTAGGCGTGTCTAAAAAGGCGGCCCAGTTCTTTGTTAATAGAGAGGATTTCCTTTTTGTTTTCCCTGATTCCTTTCTCATTCCAGTAATCTCCCAGGTGGATAATCTGGTCCACAGCACCCGGATTCTTTGGATCAACGATATGCGGGCTTGTGCCGTCAAGCAAGGCCACACGGATGGACGGTATAACGACTCCGTCCAGCGAACCGTTATCCGACGAGCAACAGTGAAACTCCACATCGTAACCCCTTTTTAACATGGCCTCACCGATATACCTCATGAATGTGGACTTGCCCACACCCGGCCCGCCCTTGATTACGAAAATACGGGCAGCGTCCGGTTCGATTATATGATCATAAAAGGAGTAAAAACCGTAAGCAGTGTTTCCACCAGGGAAAACTTTTATCAGCCTTCCTTTGGCCACTTCAATAACCTCCCTGTTTCTGAATTCTCCATGTCCTACAGGTCATACAGGACAAAATGTACCAGTAGTTTTTTATTGGTACTGTTTCTGCTTTACATCAAATCTTATGTTTAAGCTCAGTATTTGATGTAGAGTGTTCAACTAAAAAAGATGGTCTGTTTTATGCTGTTCTCTTTTACCTCTGGAAGAAGAGAACTGTTTTTCATCGGCCAGGGTATATTCCTGGCGTACTGCACCAGGCGCGGTGGTCACAGGAGGGCACTTGTACATCCAGCACCGCAGCCATACTCATCCGGTCCTTCCGGTCCAGGAGGCTTTGCCTGAACCGTGTAATGTTCAGGTAGAAAAGCTCGCGCTTGCGGGCTTTAAAGGGATCCCTCCTTGCAGCCGGGTCACTTCCGCTGCGCCTCCCGGTGGCGCACAGCCGCGCACTCCTCCGGACGGATGCATTTCACTAAATCCGCTGAGAGAAAGCTCACCTTACATTTTTGAGATCTCCTTTCCTAAATAATGTTTGCGGTGGTCTTGACAGCGCAAGAAAGATATGACAGTAAGTACCGGAAATAAGGATAATAATAATTGCTGTGATAGTGTAATAAGCCTTACATATGCTCATCGTTTGATCTGCCATAGCGAGCTCAGAAAGGTTCCGGCCCAAAGAGAAAAAAATCCGAAAGAAGCTGTTGCTCCTTTCGGAAACGCCGTTGTCTCCCGCTGATATATTATTATGCAGGAAATAATAAAAAGGGGCATGGACATTGTAATTAATCGCCCCAAGAAAAACACGCCAGTACGCAGGCAAAAAAAGCGCCGCAAGCCCAGGTTTTTGCGGCAGTTGATGTATTTTTATTTTTGGGAGTACCTATCATTTCAAGGAAGAAGCAATTTTAACCAGTTCCTCCCTGGGCAGTTCCCCCTCCACGGTGATCAATAATTCACCCTGCTGCCATGTTATTGTGGTATATCCCCTGAAAGTCCCGTCTTCGTCCCCCGGCTTCGTTTCCTTAAGGATACCTTTAGCACCGTTTATTTCAAGCTCAACATGCTCCCGGGAAGCTGATTCAATTTCAGCCATAGGGGCTTTCGCCAGTTCCTGGCAGATCCGAAAAGAAAGCTGACCAACCCGGTAATTCTGGCAAACCATACCGGATAGCCAGGTAACATCCTGGAGTTCCGCTCCCCGGGGCAGGTAGGCAGGTTTCAGGCAAACAAAACCAGCTTCATTTGCTGCCTCCTCCAGGGCGACCCGGGCAAAACTGTCCTTCTCAGAAGCCTGGATTTCTCCACCCTCCACACTTGCGCCAGGCGCACCTGCTGCAAAGAGGGACAGGTCTTCCTGTGTCCCAGTTGGCGCCAGCCCGTTTGATTCCGTCGGCTGAGCGGAATCCGCCGGCTGTCCGGCATTTCTTTGAACAGCTGCACCGCCACCGGCGCGCTGTTCAGTGAGAGGCTCTGGCTCTGATACCTCCCCTTTTCCCGGGGAAGAGCCGTCCAGGGCAAGGTTTATTCCGGCCTCCTTACCGGACCTCATCCGGGTATCCCCTGGTTTGGACACCGGCGATGAATCCCGGGGCTCAACCGGTGCAGGCTCTTTCTGGACATCCTCAGAACCGTAGGTTGCCCGGCTTTTTGAGGATTCGGACGGCAAATCCGCATCAGCCGGAGACATTAACGGTTTTAGTGCATCGTCGGCTGCCGGATCCTGCATAACAACCTGGGACTGCTTCGGGGGCGGGGCAAAGATGTACCTGTAGCCGAAGGCTCCGGCCGCAATAAATAAAAGCAGAACCGCTGCAACCGCCGGGACCCTTAAAAATGACGGCAACCACCTGGAATGTGCCAGCCGGGCAGTTTTTTTCTGTTCCTTCTTTATGACTTCTTCGATACGGCCGGAAAGACCGGCAGGAACCTCAATTTCCGAAAACATGCCAGAAACAGCTTCCCGCAGCAATTCATCAGCCCTTTTCAGCCTTTGAAACTCGTTCCGGCAACCCTCGCAGACCGCCAGGTGTGCCTCCACTCCCCTTCTTTCCCCTGGAGTGAGTGTTTTATTGAGCAATTCGTTGAGCAGCGGCAGGTATTCTTCACAACGCATACTTATGTCCTCTTTCCAAGCGTTCTTTAAGCAAGTTGCGTGCGGAATTCAATCTGGATTTCACAGTGCCCACCGGAATGCCCAGTATCTCTGCAACTTTTTGCACGCTTAAGTCCATCCCATAATAAAGGGTAAGGGTAATCCGGTAGTCAGGATTCAACGTTGCAATAACCTCCTTCAAGTCTATGCGCTTTTCTATATCAGACATATCTCTATACCCAGTCTTCATATTAACAGACACCCTTTGAAATGCCGCTCTTTCGCGAGCCCTCCTGCGGAGCCTGTCATAGCACAGGTTTATCACAATCCGGTACAACCATGTTTTAAAGGAAGAATCCATTCGGAATGTATTTATTTTCCTGTAACAGGTTAAAAAAGCTTCCTGGACCACGTCTTCCACTTCTTCGTGGTCGCGCAGAACCATAAAGGCTGTCCGGTACGCGTCCGAAGAATACCTTTGCACCAGCTGTGTAAAGGCATCACTATCTCCTGATTGGGCTGCGGCGATCAGATTTTTTTCCGGCAAGATTATTACTCCCGTCATCCCATTTATCTAAACGCTTTAAAGCGGTTTACAACCTATAGACGCTGCAGGTGTCCCTGAAGTTCGCGCTGCAAAACAGTATTTCAATACCCAGGCCTGTCCCTGCTCTTCCTAAAACTTCCCCACCCCGGGTTCCTTTATCTGCTGGTCCATCCATTTGTACTAATAAATAAACATTTAATATTTCAAAAATTGGCAATTAATGGTATAATGATTCCCGGGAAGAGTGTCGGGTACACAGCGAGGTCCGGGGCCCGCTACGCGGTTCGATTCCGCTTCTTCCCCTAAGGAAGCCCTGGCTTGTAGCTGGGGCTCTCCGTTTTTTTAATATTGACTACTTTACCTGAAGTGCCACCAGCAGAGGGAAAAACTGATAATTAAAGCCGGGCGTCTTCCTCCCCTGAGCTGATTGTTCACAGCCGAAGTGAACAATAAAGTAAACAAACCCTACCCTATGCTACCAGCACTATGTGGGCATCGTTTTAATCAATTATAACGGATGGATACAATAATAAAATAAGAAAAAATAACCGCCAGAGATCTCCTCAGACAACAGGGAGAAAGGAGATGGCGTTCTGTATTATGGAGAAAAAAATGGGGCGCCTGCTTTTCCCTGGATTCCCGACTTTGCCCAAACCTTTTAGACAAAGAGAAAGAAGTTTGTGCCGGGTTGGAAGTTTGCTGGAACCGCAGGCGTCCTTTTCTGAATAATTCAAGTCCATATTTAAAATGGAACAAGAGAATCTTGAGATTTTTCTAATTTTAACCCTTTAAAGCTTCCGCTCCACCTTCCCCGCGATTGTTGCCAATGATATAAAACCTGGTTACTTGTAGTTCTCATCAGGCTAAATAGCAATGTCCCCGTTTTCACCTGTCCTGATTCGAAGGGCATTGTCAATTTTATAAGTAAATATTTTGCCGTCACCGATTTCCCCGGTATGAGCCGCTTTACTAATAATTTTGATGATGTCCTCCACATCTTTATCAGGAACGACCATTTCCAGCTTGATTTTCGGTAAAAGGTTAATACTGTACTCGGTTCCGCGATAAACCTCAGTGCGCCCCTTCTGCAGCCCGCAGCCAATCACCTGGGTTACAGTCATCCCGTGAAAACCGCGGTTATTTACTGCCTCTTTAACGTTCTCCAGCTTGCCCGGCCGCAGGATGCATTCAATTTTAGTCAAGGGATTACCTCCTTTTATTGTTTTTTTAAATCTTGCCAGCCTATGTCCTTAGTTTGGTTTTCTCTTTGCCGCATCCTTCTTCTTACAGTTGAGAGCTCAAAGCTTATTCCGGAGGCCTTGCCGGGGCTTCGCCACTGACTATAAGGCAGGCTTCACCACAGTGGAAGCCTGGGCGGCAGGTAGCCCGCCAGCGCTTGAGGGAGTGCCCGAGGCTAAACCGGTATAAGCATATTCCCCATGCTGAGAGATATCCAGGCCGGCTTCCTCTTCTTCATCGCTAGCACGAAGGCTGATAGCAAGTCCAATGAGCTTTAGAATTGCTAAGGTGCCCAGTGCTGCCACCGCCCAGCTGGCAACGATACTGATAAGCTGGATGACCACTTGATTGGCGTTGCCGTACAAGAGCCCGGCGCCCAATTCATTCACAGCCGGGTTGGCAAAGATACCGGTGGCCAGGGCCCCCCATGTCCCGCCAATACCATGTACGCCGAAGGCGTCGAGGGAATCGTCGTAGCCCAGCTTTCTTTTTAGGGAACTGACTGCCAGGCAACACACCGCACCTGCCACCAGGCCGATGATGATAGCCGCAATGGGATCAACAAAACCAGAGGCGGGGGTAATCGCCACCAGGCCTGCAACTGCGCCGGAGGCGGCGCCAAGGACGGTGGGCTTGCCGTGGCGGATCCATTCAACAGTTATCCAGGAAACCAGCGCCGAGGCTGTGGCCACGTGGGTTACAACAAAGGCGCTGACAGCAATGCCGTCCGCCATTAGGGCACTACCCGCGTTGAAGCCGAACCAGCCAAACCAGAGCAGCGCTGCCCCCGCGACAGTCATGGGCAGGTTGTGGGGAATCATGGGTTCAGTGCCGTACCCCTTCCGCTTGCCGATGACGATGCAGGCCACAAGACCGGAAACACCAGACAGAATATGAACAACGGTGCCACCGGCAAAGTCAAGAGCGCCGATTTGAGCCAGCCAGCCTCCGCCCCAGACCCAGTGGGCAACGGGGTCGTAAATAAACGTCGTCCAGAACAGGTTGAAGGCCAGAAATGCGGAAAAACGCATCCTTTCCGCAACAGCCCCGGAAATCAGAGCCGCTGTGATAACCGCAAACATCATTTGAAAAACCATAAAAGCCTGATGAGGTACCGTGGTAGCGTAGGAATCACTCGGCTTCAGGCCAACACCTCTCAGCCCCACCCAGTCCAGGCTTCCCAGCAAGCAGCCCACATCCGGTCCAAAAGAGAGGCTGTAACCAAACATTACCCACTGGACACTGACAGCACCTAAGGCTATTAAACTGTACATGATTGTGCTGAGCACATGTTTCGTCCGGGACATGCCGCCGTAAAAAAGAGCCAGGCCGGGCGTCATCAGCATGACCAGTGCCGCGGAGATGAGAATGAACGCCATGTCACCGGTATCGACGGCAGCCCCCGCAGCGGCCCCGGCCGCCTCTTCCGCCCGGGCAAAAGCCGGAACGGCCATAATCAAGACCACAGCCATTAATACTGTACCCAAGAGCCGGTTTAACATTTTTCCATCCCCCTTTTGCAATCTCGCTGTGACTGGCTTGTTTTGAGAACCGGCCACACAATGGCACCTTCTCCCGGGGCTGGCGCCAGGCCCCGGCACTTGCGCCTTTGTTTGTCAGGTTCTCTTCTTAAAACAGAAAACGCTCCCTCAACAGGGCTGCCCGGCCCGTTTCGAGAGCGTCACTGCTCACTTAATGAAATTATCAAGAAAGTAAAAAACGCTTTTTAAGAAAGGAACCTTTCCTAAAAAGCGCCATCGCCATCTTTGATACTACATTGTACTTTTTTATTATATGAAGCGTTGTGGCCGCTGTCAACAGGATCTCTGGAAAACCTTTTACAGTCCCAATTCAACCTGACATTCCATTATACATTAAATAAAAACGCTACCTGTAGACCCTTGGGACGCGGATGTTGATCTGGCTAACAATTTCATAATGAATTGTTCCCACTTTGCTGGCTACTTCCTCCGCGGTTATTTCCTCATCTTCCTGGCGCCCGATCAAAACAGCTTCTTCTCCAATTTCCACATCCTTAATATGGCTCACATCGACCATGATCTGATCCATACACACCCTGCCCACAACCGGCGCGCGGCAGCCGCGAATCAGAGCCTCGCCCCTGGATGAAAGCAGCCTGGGATAACCGTCGGCGTAACCCAGGGGCAGCGTGGCAACGCAGGTAGTCTTCCCGGTTCTGTAGGTACAACCGTAGCTAATGGCATAGCCGGCCGGAACCTCTTTGACATGTGCTACCCTGGTTTTAAGCTCCAGGGCAGGGCGCAGCCTGACGTTATTATAATTCACCTCGCTGGACGGCTTAAGACCATAGATGGCTATCCCCGCCCTCACCATATCTAAATGTGTTTCCGGTAATCTCAGAATAGCCGCGCTGTTTGCCGCATGCCTGAGGGGAAACTCCAGGCCGGACCGCCGCAGTTGTTCTACCAGTTCCATAAATTTATGAAACTGTTCCATGGTATAGCTCAGATCAAGGGCGTCAGAGGCTGCAAAGTGAGTAAAGATGCCTTCCAGCTCCAGGTGGGGGTTGCGGGCCAGCTCCAGAATTTCTTCACAAGCGCCGGCGCCGGCCAACCAGCCTAAACGTCCCATCCCTGTATCCACCTTCAGATGCACCCTGGCCTTCACTCCGGCTTTACAGGCCTCCGAAGCCAGATCAAGGGCCATCTTCCGGTTAAAAACCGTCTGGGCCAGACGCTTTTCCAGAACTTCCCTGAAATGTTCAGGCGGAGTATAACCCAGCACAAGTACAGGCGCTTCTATACCTGCATCACGCAGGGCTGCACCTTCCGCTACCCTGGCCACTCCCAGCCATTCCGCGCCTTCAGCCAGGGCTGTCCGGCTTACCTCCAGTGCCCCGTGGCCGTAGCCATCGGCCTTGACAACTGCCATAACCCTGGCAGCAGGCGTGGTGACTCTGCGGATTTCCCGGACATTATGAGAAATCGCACTAAGATCAATTTCCACCCAAACTGGGAATACAGCCATGCCAGCTTACACCTTCTTCATTTTATTTAGAGCTTTATTAAATCAGTATTCTCGTACAACTCCAAACAGCGGTGCCTGTCCGGTCCTGGACACCTACCGGGCAGGCACCTTCAGGATATATCCTTTAATCCGGTATGGTCCTCTTTATCCGGTCCAAATACCTCTCCACAAACCGGCTCTTAACTAAAATATTGTAGCGAAAAGCAACAAGGATCCTTTCACTTTCCCGGTTCGGCTTTTTCCTGTAAGACTGGATGGCCCCGTTGACGGTATTCATGATTTGTTCAACCATATCATGGGTACCCATATTCTTCACCGGAATGTTCAGGTCGCGACAAAGGGACTTTAACTCGTCACCATGCAGGGCACTCAGCTTTTTCATTAAATATGTCACATCTTCTAACAGGCTTTCAGGAGTTGGCATATGATATTCCTCCATATTCATTAATATTATCTGAAATCTATCTGATGACTTGGTTTAACGAACAGTATTCCAGATTATGTGATTCAGCTACCGCCCGGCAGGTCAGCACGCCCCTGTAGGTATTAATCCCGCGGGCAAGGGCCCGGTTGTTTAAAGCAGCTTTTTCGCAACCGTTATTGGCCAGTTCAAGGGCATAGGGAAGGGTGGCATTGGCCAGGGCAAAGGTGGAAGTCCTGGCCACTGCCCCCGGCATATTCGACACAGCATAGTGGATAACACCATGCTTCTCATAGATGGGATCGGCGTGTGTGGTAACCCGGTCGATAGTCTCAATGGCCCCCCCCTGGTCAACGGCTACATCAATAATAACAGAGCCTTTCTTCATATTTTTAACCATTTCTTCACTAACTATTTTTGGCGTCCTGGCTCCCACCACCAGCACGGCCCCGATCAGCAGGTCAGCATAGCGGATGGACTGCTCCAGGTGGGCGGGATTTGACGCAAAAGTCTTAATCCTGCCTCCGTAGAGATTATCCAGAAGGCGCAACCGGTCCAGATTTGTGTCTATTATTGAAACCTGTGCACCCATGCCGATAGCCACCTTGGCAGCACTGGCCCCAACCGTGCCGGCGCCGATAATGACCACGTCAGCTGCCGGGACCCCAGGTACTCCTCCCAAAAGAACCCCTCTGCCCCCGTAGGGCTTTTCTAAATAATGGGCGCCCAGTTGAACGGCCATCTTACCGGCAATTTCACTCATGGGAGTAAGTAAAGGGAGTGAGCCGTTGTCAAGCTGGACAGTTTCATAACCCACGGCGATTATTTTCTTCTCCAGCAGGGCTAAAGTCAGTGATTTATCACTTGCCAGGTGCAGATAGGTAAAAAGGATCTGGCCTTCCCGCAGCATGGGGTACTCCTGGGGTAAAGGTTCTTTGACTTTTAAAATCATTTCCGCCCGGCTGTATATTTCAGAAGGGTCCGGTAATAACTCAGCGCCGGCTGAAGCATAAGCCTCATCCGAAATACCACTACCAAGACCTGCACCTGATTCTATCAACACCCTGTGACCTGCGCTGGTTAGAGCCTTGACCCCTGCCGGTGTCACCGCAACACGATCTTCATTTGACTTTATCTCTTTCAATACACCGATCAACATATAATAACTCCACCTTAATATGATTGGATTTTCTTGTTTCTGATTCCTTTCTATCTGTTCTATCTGTTTAAGCGAGACCCCGGATTGCTTCCGGCAGGGTAAAAACAAGGTCACCCGCCACCAATCCCATCATTCCCTTTTCCCTGGCCGTCAGGTCGCCTGCCAGGCCATGGAGGTAAACTCCTGCTGCAGCCGCCCGGGAAGGTTTAAGACCCTGCGCCAGCAGGGCAGCTATGCAGCCGGTTAATACATCGCCGCTTCCGGCGGTAGCCATGCCCGGGTTACCCGTAGGGTTGATGTAAATGGCACCGCCCGGATCGGCCACCACTGTACGGGCCCCTTTCAGCACCACCACGACATTCCAGTTGAACGCCGCCTTACTGGCGGCAAGAAGCCTGTCCTCCTGGATCTCCTGGATCGATGTTCCCGTCAACCGGGCCATTTCACCGGGGTGGGGCGTTATAATCGCAGGGGCCTGGACTTTTTTGAGGAGCTCCCCTGCCCCGGCCAGAGCGTTCAGAGCGTCAGCGTCAAATACACAGGGAACCTTTATGGAGGAAAGCAGCTCCCTCACCAGGGCCGCCACATCAGGATCATTAGATAAGCCGGGTCCGATGGCAAGAACATCCTTGTCCTCCAGCAGGGACAGGATAGCCTGTTTTGCCTCCTTGCTCAAACAACCCTTACCGTTGTCAGGCAGGGGCGTCGTCATCACTTCGGTCAATTTCATCTCTAAAATATCATGCAGGGTTTCCGGCACAGCCACCGTGACCAGCCCCGCACCAGCCCTGAGGGCTGCCTCTCCGGCCAGGCAGGCGGCTCCTGTCATACCCCGGGAACCGGCAACGATGAGGATCCTGCCGAAAGTGCCTTTGTGGGCGTCAGTGGGGCGGGCGGGGAGCCATTCCCTGACCAGCTCGGGCGTAATCAGATACCTTGAGGGGCCTTCCTTTTCTACGAGGACCGCTGGAATGGAGATATCGACGATATGCAGCCGGCCTGCATAACTGGCGCCAGGTTCCAGGATCAGCCCCAGTTTTGGCAAACCGAAAGTAACGGTGTGGGTCGCCTGGATACAGGGCCCGTTAACCTTGCCGTTACTGGCTTCAAGTCCGGAAGGGACATCTACGGCAACGATAGGTTTACCGCTACTATTAAGCACTTCAATAATCCGGCCGACCTTTTCCGGCACTTTTCCCCGGAATCCTGTACCATAAATGGCGTCTACAATCAGGTCCGTGTTCATTAAGATTAATCTCACGATATTAATCCCATCGCCGTGGTGGATGGAATAAATCTTTTGTCCCAGTTTTTGCCATATCTCCAGGTTAACAGCAGCGTCCCCGTTTATTTCCTTGGTATCGGCCAGCAAGAGGACTTTGATTTCGGCCCCCATATTAAGGAGGTGACGGGCTATAACCAGGCCGTCACCTCCGTTATTACCCTTACCAACAAATACTGTTACGACCTTATCTCGGACATCACCCAGATCCTGCCTGATTACTTCCACCACGTGACGGCCGGCGTTTTCCATTAAAACCAGGCCTGGAATTCCGTACTCTTCTATAGCAGCCCGGTCCAACGCTTTCATTTCCTCACCAGTAACGACTTTCAAAGTCAACCCCCCTCTCTCGCGGCTAGGGCAAAGGCAACAGCGTGTTCACGGTTATGGGACAGGCTGATCAGTACAGAGGCAATACCGTTCTCTCTGGCCAGCCTTGCAGCTGCCCCATGCAGTAAGATCCTGGGCCGGTCTCCCCCTGTCCGGCAAACCTCCACATCCACCCAGCGGCATCCGGCCAGGCCATTGCCCAGCGCCTTGAATACAGCTTCTTTAGCAGCAAAACGGGCCGCCAGACAGGCATACCGGTCACGCCTGCCCTCACAAAAAGCTATTTCCCCTTCTGTAAAGACACGCTCTAAAAAGCGGCGGCCGCCGCGCTCCACAGCCTCTCGAATCCTGCTAATTTCGATTATATCCGTCCCGATACCGGCAGGTGCGCCGGTACGAGCACGACCAGACAATTCTATCACCTCCGGTTCCGCAAACAAATCAAAACTTATACTAAAATTCGCTATAAAATACAAAATAACCTGCCTTATAGAGTTAAACTTAACAGCAGGCTATCCCTTTATTATTCTGGACTATTTATTGCTGTACCTATACTTCCAGCCGGGTTTAAAAGGGGAACAAGGTAGTTATAAACCTAATATTTTTCTTAACTTCTTGGCCTGAGCCCGGCTGACCGGGACCTCGCTCCGCTCCTTGTCCTCCATAGTCAAATTATATGCTCCATTAAAAAAGGGGATGATTTCTTTTACTTTGTGCAGGTTCACCAGGTAGCAACGATGGGTCCGGAAAAAGAGATTTGGGTTTAAGCGCGCCTCCAGTTCCTTCAGGGTAAACCGCGTAAAGAGCTTGTCACTATAGGTTTTAATATAAACATAGTCCTTTTCTGTAAAGGCATAAACAATATCGGATTCATTGACCAGGATGGTTTTCCCCTGCTTTTCCGCAGGGATGCGGTCAAACCTGATTTGCTCCGGGTGACGCTGGACGGGATCCCTGGAGGCCTTCTTACCGGAACCGGCATAGCCTTCAGAATCAGGCCCTGCGAACTCCTGGGTCAGCTTGATTACTTTGTCGATAGCCTTTTGCAGACGCTGGGGTTCAAAGGGTTTGAGTATATAATCTACGGCATTTACTTCAAATGCCGATACTGCATATTCATCAAAAGCAGTTACAAAAATGATATAGGGTTGTCTTGGCAATTCTTGAATAACAGCCCCCAGCTCCAATCCGCTCATGCCAGGCATGGAAATATCAAGAAAGAGAATCTGGTAGTCGAGGGCTTTGATCAGGGCAAGGGCTTCCTGGGCGTTTGTCGCCTCCCCAACTATTTCAACATTATCCATGCCGCTCAAAGCATACCTCAACTCTTGCCTGGCTGGATATTCATCATCCACAATAAGCGCCTTTAATTTCACCGGGCAGCAACCTCCTTTTGCCATAGCGCTTTCTTAACCGGAATCCTGACATAAACTGAGGTGCCTTTATTTATTTCGCTTTTTATGCGAAGTCCGTAATCCTCCCCAAACAAACTCTTTAAACGCTCATGGACGTTGCTCAAACCAACACCGTTGCCAGAGCCGTAGCCGGGAAGAAATATTTTAGACAACCTATCTCTGCTGATTCCAACCCCGTCATCACGAATTATAAACAGCATTTCTCCGTCTACCAGACGTGCTATTATTTCCACCGTCCCGGGTCCTACCTTCGGCTGGATACCATGTTTAATGGCATTCTCAACAAGGGGCTGTAAAGTTAGAACAGGCACCTGGTAATCATAAAGGGCAGGATCAATATCCCTCTTGATCTTTAATTTTTCCCGGAAACGGGCCTTTTCCAGGATAATATAGGTATTTACATATTCAATTTCTTCTTTAACACTATTGAAATGACCGTGTCTTTTTAAGGCCTGCCGGAAAAATGAGGCCAGGCGGATTAACAGCCTTCTTGCTGTTTCCGGGTGGGTACGGCTGTAGGTAATTATAGCATTTAGCGTATTGAACAAAAAGTGAGGGTTTATCTGGGCGTGCAGGGCATCCAGTTCGGCGATGGTGACAAGCTGAGTCTGGCGGTCCAGTTCAGCCAGTTCCATCTGCAATCCCAGGAGCTGCGCCACAGCCACAGCCAGCTTAACTACGGAAGGTTGAAGACTGCCCTGACTGGTCTGATAGAGCTTAACCGTACCGGCTACCTCACCCTTGCACTTCATAGGGGCGATAACGGCTGCCTGGAGCGTACAATTTTTCTCCGGGCAGTTTAAACCTTTTTTATCGTTTACAATCACTAATTCCCCTGTTGCTATGGCTTGCTTGGTAGGATAGGTGATAATGGGACCGCCCGCCTTGTGGTGATCCGAGCACTCCCCTATATAAGCCAGCACCTTTTCACGGTCTGTGATAGCCACTGCTGATACATCGCTGATTTTCAGAATAATTTCAGCGGTCTTTTGAGCCGTTTCTTCATTTAACCCCCGTCTCATGAAGGGAAGGGTCTCATTGGCAATTTGCAGGGTCGGGTCAATGGGGTGTTCGTCCAGCTTTAACTTTACACCTTTGTACCTTTGAATATAATCAACAATGAAATAAGTTCCCAGGGCATTTAAGGCAATAGCAATGACAAGGGCCCCCCAGATCCCCGGCTTCACCAAAACTACCAGGCTGATTGCCCCTACCTGGATCAATCCCCAGCGGATAATTATACCTAAAGTAATAGTGCTCGGACGAACCATTACAACCCACCACCGATTTACCAGTTTTAGAAATTTATGTATTAAATTTGTATATTTTATACTTATGATATTCTTCAAAACAGAACTGAACTCCTTTTCTATTTTTATTAAACAACAAAGACATGCCCTATGATTTTACAGGCATGACTTTTGCTTGTAACTATTATCAAAAGTGCTTTAATGTTTTGAAGGTTATTGAAAGAAGTGTAGAACCATGTCTATAGATCGAGCAATCGATTCCCGGGATTTAATGATTCCTTTCAATAATAAGGTATTCCGGAATCCAGTCAGCAGGACTTTTGAAAAAATAGTACAGGAAATCTATACCGAAGAAGGCGCATACTGCAGGGTTTGCGGGTTCCATAGCCGCAGACACATAGCCCGGACCAGCCGGGGAAATACGGTGATTACCTGTCTCTCCTGCGGCCACAAAAAGTGGCTAAAGCGCTAAGCGCAATTCCAGGCAGGGAGGCAGACAAAATATTCCCCACATCTACCGGTTCGCTTTTTAACAGCGAACCGGCTCCCCTCCTTTTTGTAAATCATTATTCCAGCCTACATCCACCAATGTATTTTCCGGTTTTTAAAAACCGGGTTTTTTTTACCCTTTTTTCATCTTTTGAAAGTAGTAAACAATTCCTGCAGCGTTTAGTTCCATATCAGACTCAAGATATTTCAAAAATGGATGGTTTCGATCAATCTCCCCGTATTGAGAAAGCTCGCTCAGCACCAGATCCCACAGTGTTGCTTCAATCTCTTTGGCTCCACCCCCGGAATTAAGGATAGAGCGTCCTATCTCAGCAAAGGTGATAACTAGTTCACGAACTCTTGGGAAAATCGACTGGGCGCCGGCAGCACGCCCGAAGTGAGTAAAGTAAATATTCTCTACATCCAGCTTACTCAAACGATCCAGTGTTTCTACGAAAGTAGGCGGATCAAATTCCGATGGGGGTGTGAGGGGAAGGATATAGTCACGTTCAATGAGCCTGCTTAGTGCAGGGTAACAACTACCTAAAGCATCACCACTAAAGAGCCCCCTGGCAACAGGATCGTGAACAACAAGGTGATGGCGGGCATGCCCCGGTGCATGATAGATTGCCAGGGTCCTGCCTTCTTCCAGTTCCAGGGTTTCCCCATCCTCCGGAGTATGGATCCTCTCTGCGGGAACAGGCAGAACCTCACCAAAGAATTCATCAAAACGCTCGCCGTAGAGCGGTCTTGCACCGGCAACCAGCCTTGAAGGGTCAATTAGGTGCCTTGCCCCCCTGGGATGAACGATTACCCGGCAATCTGGCAGCTCCCTGGCCAGTTGTCCTGCTCCGCCGGAATGATCCAGATGAATGTGCGTAACAATAATATACTTCACTCTGTGAACAGCAATTCCCAGGTTTTTCAGGGCTTCCAGCAGGTAGACGGTGCCCGGTGCAGCTCCGGTTTCAATAATTGCCACATTTTCGGTGGCTAGAATATAACTGGATGTACGTTCTGTTCTTCCCTGTTCCCGAACGTCAATTTGATATATCTTGTCTCCCAGATTCAGGATAGCGGACAATGGGAATCCCCCCTGCACGATTAATATAGATTCCTTTCAGTATATTTTTCCCGCGCTAATCCTTATGCCTAGAATATCTGAAAAGTTTGAACATTGTCAACATGAAATTAACTATCATTCTATTCAGGGCTCCCCCCTAAAGCCCTTAAAAAACCCGGCTAATTCTTTTAGCCGGGTAGATGACAGCAGTTTTTTATTTTATCTTTGCGGATTTTATTCGACAGATTAATACAATGGTCGCCCTCATTTTGAACATTGATGTGTTAATTTTTGCAACCATGTACTAAAAAAGAACAGGTCACATTTATTTATTTTGTAAGAACAAGTAAAAATTCCCCTTCCTTTTCTGAAACTTCAATCTTCCAATTCTGTTTTTTGGCAAGGCGGGTAATATTATCCCTGGCAGCCGCCGTATCGACCAGGACTTTAAAGGTACCACTGCCCAGTCTCTCCATTTCCTGCTTGGTGATTAGTAAGGGTTCAGGACAGAGTAGCCCCCGCGCGTCCTTTATTTCTTCCACCAGCGCTCACCTCCCGCGCTATTAGATTAGCCCTGCAGATAAAGAATGCTAAAGTAACAATAACGGCGAAACCTATTAATACTGCCGCCTGGCCTGCTGCCGGGACCCCACCGGCACTTGCAGCCAGACCGAAATTGTGGGCGAAAGCAGCTCCTGCCATTAAACCAAGTACAGTAACGGCAGAATCAGTGTTGCCCTCAGCCGCCGATACGAGCTGCCGCAGGGGACAACCACCCATGAGAACAAAGCAGAGACCTGCCAGCATCATGCCGAGAAAGTTCCAAAGACCGTCGCTGTGGGCAATGGGCTGACCAGCAAAACCCAGTTTAAAGTTGCCCAGGACCAGGTTTCCAATTAAGGCGACAACCAGTATAGCAATAAAACCGTAGAGCAGGTAAAAATCCCTGAATAAAATGAAATCCCTGACTCCACCGGCCAAACAGAGCCTCGTACGTTGGGCCAGGACACCTGCCAGCAGGCCTACACCCAGGGACAGGGCCAGGGGAGCCCTCATTGACGCGGGACCCTCAGTACTAAAGTAAATAAAAGCGGGCTTGGCCAGCAAAAGGATCAGAAAAAATACTATGATTCCGACAAAAACATAACCGTTTGCCTTATTCTGAGGCAAGGCTCTGCCCAGGGAAAAGCCCTTCCGCAAAAAGGGAATTCCCAGGGCCACTCCCGCCACCAATCCGGCTATACCGACCAGGGCGTTCAGGTCGCCACCAGCAAGACGCAAAATAGCACGCAGGGGACAACCCAGGAAAACCAGCATCCCGATCATGGCAACGAAGCCGAGAACAAACCGGGTAAGTGCGCTGGAACCGCCGAGGGTCCGGAATTCCCTGCTAACCAGTGCTGCCGCAAAAGCTCCCAGCACCAGGCCCAGGATCTCCGGACGGATGTATTGAACCACAGGTGCCCTCTGTAAACCCAGCCCACCGGTAATATCTCTTAAAAAACAGGCGATGCAGAAACCCATATTGGGCGGGTTGCCGTACTTGACCAGGAGAATCGCTAAAAGACCGAAAACACTTCCGGCCAGGATAATCAAGTTCCTTTGATTCAAGAAATAACCACCTTTCCGATTATAGTTTATATTGACCGGGTCTTATATGAGCTTTTTACCACCTCCCAGTTCGAAAGAAACCATTCTCTTTTGTTATAACATATTATCCTTTATAATACTTATAGAAAATATTTATGGTAAAATGGTTGAGCATATGATTTATTTATTGCACTCCAGCAGCACAAAAAAAGAACAGCCAAGCTGTTCTGCGATATATTTTCACCTGCATTGAACCTGAATTTTACGGTTTTTATTTATTCAAAGCCCATTGCAACACCGGCTTTTTCCATTTTTATTGCTCTCACCGGCCCAAGCTCAGGTCAAAGGGCAAGTTCCCATTCAGAGGAAACTATGCAGGCATTAGTTCTTGGATGGCTTCCTCAAAAGCTTTGTAAGTCTTTTGATCAAAAAGAACAAAACGAATTTCCTCGAAATCATGCTCCCTGGTAAAATCCAGGGCAGTTTTGACAGCTATGCGGGCTGCCCGTTCCACGGGAAAACGATAGACACCTGTACTGATCGATGGAAAGGAAATGGTCCGGATCCCCTTCTCTCTGGCCAGGGCCAGGCTGTTCCAGTAAGCGCTGCGCAATAGTTCATCCTCCTGCTTGTTGCCCCCCGACCAGACCGGTCCAACAGCATGGATGACATATTTTGCCTTCAGGCGACCTCCTCCGGTTATTACTGCCTGACCCGTGGGGCAACCTCCCTGGCGGGCGCGGATCTCTTTGCACTCCTCCATGATCTGGGGACCACCGGCCCGGTGGATAGCGCCGTCAACACCTCCACCCCCCAAAAGCCCTGAATTTGCAGCATTGACGATGGCTTCCGTTTCCTGCGTAGTGATGTCCCCCAAAACAGTCCGAATAAGTGTTTTTCCGCTCCTTACCTCCACTCTAATCCCTCCCGAAGAGATAGTGAATTAATTCAGGCAGGAGATGGTTCCCTACCTCCAGAGGCTATTCCCTTATAGAAAAGCCGTACATGCCGATTCTCTCGGCCAACTCCCGGTACTCTCCGGTACAGTAACCGTACGGCTTGATCTTGTTTATGTCCGGACGCCCTTTTTCGTCCAGTACCTCCAGACTGTAATGAACAGCAAGCACATCAGAAATAAAGACATCATGGCTTCCCAGGGGTAGAATCTGACGCACCTTGCACTCAATGTTTACTGGACACTCGGCAATCAGTGGCGCCCTTACCCTTGCTCCCGGCATAGGGGTCAGCCCTGTTTCCTTAAATTTATTAACATCTTTTCCTGTAACTACCCCGCAGTAGTCCACCATCTTGATCTGATTGGCTGAAGGTATATTAATAACATACTCCCCGGATTCTTTGATCAGCCTGTATGAATGCCTTACCGGGCGGACACTAATATAGATCACAGGCGGCTCGGAGCTCATCACACCTGTCCAGGCGATGGTTATAATATTCGGCTCGCCGCCCTCCAGACAAGAGCTTACCAGCACGGCGGGAACAGGAAAAAGAACCGCTGAGGGCCCTTTGGTTACCTTTTGAATGACAACCAACTCCTTTCTGCAAACGGCCTGAAGGTTTGACAATAATTATTCATTATTACCAGCCCTGGGCTTGATGAACAAATAGAACCTCAAGCCTTAAAAAGACCGAGGTCCTGTTGTTAGATGGAATGTCTCAATTTTTCTATCCCCTTGTTTTGATTTTTCCTGTTCACCAGGGCGTTATATAGGTCATTATACCATAAATGTTCAATCTTACAAAATAATGCATCCGTTGCA
>LFSA01000095.1 GCA_001512635.1 Pelotomaculum sp. DTU098
GGACTCACCCGGCACAAGACAGACTTTACCGCCACATTGTCCGGCGGGCAAAAGCAAAAACTGGCCCTGGCCTCGGTTCTGGCCATGCAGCCGCGGGTCCTGATCCTGGACGAACCCACTTCTCAATTGGATCCGGCAGCCGCCGAGGAATTCTTCAACCTGGTCAGGCAATTGAACGAAGAGATGAATTACACCATCGTCCTGGTGGAACAGCGTCTGGAACGCTGCTTTCACCTGGCCGACCGGGTGGTGATCATGGAGAGAGGACAAATTGTCAACATTAGTCCTCCGGGGGATTCGGCAGCCTGGCAAGTAGCAAATAACTTTTCCTATATCCCGCCCGTGGCAGCATTTTTTGCCTGCCTGCAGGCGCCTGTTGTGCCCCTCACTGTAAAGGAAGGGCGGAGACTGTTAAATAAATACAAGCTATTCCCGGAGCAGGAGGGCAAGCAAAGGGTAATGCCAGCGGGGTCAGCGGGGAAAGGGCCCGGTGGAAGAGGTGTGCCGGCCGTTGAGGTGAAAGGCCTGTGGTTTACTTATCCCAACGGCCGGGAGGCACTGCGCGATATTAATCTGCACATCGCCCCCGGGGAGTTTGTTGCTCTGATGGGGGAGAACGCAGCCGGCAAGACCACCCTACTCAAGCATCTTGCCGGGCTTTTAAAGCCATGGCGGGGAAGGGTATTGGTAGCTGGTCTTAATCCCCAGAAGGTTAAGCCACGGCAACTGGCCCGGGTCGTGGGGTATCTCTCCCAGAATCCCGGCGACTATCTTTTTCAGGATACGGTGGAAGAGGAGCTGTGCTTTACCCTGTCCAACCTGGATCTTCCAGGCGCCGGAAGGATTGAAGGAATGCTGGAGAAAATGCAACTGACCTGCTGCCGTGGAAACAATCCCAGGGATTTGAGCAGCGGCGAAAGGCAGCGGGTGGCCCTTGCTTCAGTGATGGTGCAAGGCCCGCAGCTCTTATTGCTTGATGAACCCACCCGGGGCGTCGACTACGGTCTTAAAGCCGTTCTGGGCAAGTTGCTGCGTAAGGTAGCGGCGGAGGGAACAGCTGTATTAATGGTAACTCACGATGTGGAGTTTGCAGCGGAATATGCCGACCGCATTGTAATGCTTTTTGACGGCAGGATTGCCTGTGACGGTCCAAAACATGAGGTGCTTTGCAGTTCCATGTTTTACGCGCCGCAGTTGAGCAGGCTGTTCCAGGGTATCTGCAGCAGCGTGCTTACTTTGAGGGAAGCGCTGGAGTGTATGGGAAAACGGGAGATTTACCCGGGGGATTGTGGTGATAGCATGCTTCAAGAGGAAAAGGAGAGGGATGAAAAATATTGTTAAGTTATATCTGGGAGCGGAGATTCGCCCTTTTGCTGGTGTCCGTGACCGGGCTGCTGGCCTTTTCCGTAACTGCCGGAAAAATGTCTGCCGGGCAAAGCTGGGGGCTGGTTACAGCGCTGATCATGGGTACGGCCCTTATTCTTTTATACCTTAATTTTGAGCAGAGCTCTGTATCTTCCCGGGAGATTGCAGTTATTGCCGTGCTGGGAGCAATGGCTGCCGTGGGCCGGGTGTCGACGGCAGCCCTGCCGAATATCCAGCCTGCTACCTTCCTCATTATCCTTTCGGGTTATGTCTTTGGTGCCCGGGCAGGGTTCATGACCGGTTCGGTAGCCGCACTTGCTTCTAATTTTTTTCTCGGGCAAGGACCTTGGACACCCTGGCAGATGTTTGCCTGGGGGTTGGCCGGCTCTTCAGCCGCCTGTCTAAGGGCTTTATGCCCCGGCGCCGGGCGCTGGGCAATGATTTTTTTTCAGTTATTCTGGGGTTACGCCTTCGGCTGGATTATGAACCTCTGGACCTGGACGGCCTTCATTTATCCCTTGACCTGGCAGTCATTTCTGGCAACTTATGCAGCCAGCGTCTGGTTCGATACACTCCATGCCGCGGGTAATGTATTATTTTACCTGTTCTTGGGCCCTGGGACGGAGAAGGTTTTAAGAAGGGTCAAAAAAAGGCTCGAAGTCAGCCCCCTGCAGGTTGAGCATGTTAATACAGGTTGAGCATATTGTTGAGCATATTAATTATCTTAAATATGATATAAACATGCCCCGGGTGGTCTCGGGGTATGTCGTTCTATCTCATAAATAAACAGCCCGCCCTTAGTTTTAATCCTCCTCCTGGTAATTCCTTTAGCGGCATGGTATTTTACCCCTAAAAATTTGTTGGTTGCGCCAGCCGGCAAATCCAAATTCGGTACAGCTAAGCCCCGTGGGCAATATAAATGTCCGGGTAAAAAAGAAGACAAAAAGAAATTTATTTCTTTGAAATTAGTTCAATCCCTGTAGAGGATGAGCTGCCCAGGGATAGTTCTAAATATTCAGGTATTGATAAATTTTATATTGATTAATCTGCTTGGGGTATTTTACAATATTCATTATAGTGTCAATAGGGCAGGAGAATAAAAAGTATCTGTTGAAAAAACAGTTAAAAAGGTGAATGTAAAAATCCAGGCTCCTCCGGTTAGGGTTCTTTATAAGAGCAACAATACTTTACTGAGGTGGTAAAATGAAAATAGCTGTATCTGGCAAGGGTGGCGTGGGTAAAACGACTATTGCGGCCGCCCTGGTTAAACTGTTTTCCGGGGCAAACCACCGTGTCTACGCAATTGACGCCGACCCTGATGTATGCCTGGCGGCGACCCTGGGCATTCCAGACGATATCACCTCTGAACTAAAGCCTCTGGTGGAGATGAAGGAGCTAATTTACGCCAGGACCGGCGGGGAAGGTTCCTTCTTTACATTGAATCCCGAAATTGACGATGTCCTGGATGATTTCTGTATCTGCCTGGACAACATCAGGTACTTAAGAATGGGCGGAGTCAAGAAAGGCGGTTCCTCCTGTTACTGCAGGGAGAATGCCTTCCTCAATGCAATTGTCTCGTCTCTGCTTCTGGACAGAAATGACGTGGTCATTATGGATATGGGTGCCGGGATTGAGCACCTTTCCCGCGGTACGGCCAGGGGAGTCGATTTAATGCTTGTGGTGGTGGAGCCTGGCCTGAACAGTGTTAATACGGCGGGTCTTGTGAAAAAGCTTGCGGCTGATCTGGGTATAAAAAAGGNNATAAAAAAGGTCAGAATTATAGGAAACAAGGTTCGGAACAAGCGGGAAAAAGACTTCATTTTAAAATACTTCCCGGAGAAAGAAATTCTGGGCTTTGTTGATTACGACGAGGATGTTTGGGAAAGTTCCATGGAAAGAGGCAGTACAATTGCTTCGAAGGAATGTTTTTTGCGTAACATTAAATATATTCAACAGAAAATCGTAAATGAAATTAAAATGAATTGACCTTGGTTATAAACTCTTTAAAATGAAGCCTTAATTCTTTGGCAGGTTTTTAGCGTTCTGCCGGAATTGATTCCGGCATCGTTGACAAGGAAGATTGAATGCTGGTGGAGGCTGTGGCGGCAGCCGGAGTATTTCTTAACAGGAACATCACGGTGACGCTTTTCTCAGAACTTACCGTCAGAACTAAAGGCTGGACGGGACAAAATTGCCTGCGGTGTGTCCAGCATCAGAAATGGAAAGGTAAAGAACAGCAATGGAAAATACCACTAATGTTCTGCATCCAGGATCTGCGTTCAGGGAAGAGGTAAAAGGACTGATCCATGACTTTGACTTCGGCAACTGTTTGTCCTGCGGCATGTGTACCGCTGGCTGTCCCTTTTCCGACCTGGTTTCAGGCCTTGACCCGCGCCGCTTTGTGCGCAAACTGCTTTTGGGCCTGCGGGAAGAAGTGCTCAGCGATCCCTTTGTATTTTTATGCAACATGTGTGAGCGCTGTACCATTGAATGTCCCATGGGTATTAAAATGGGTGCGCTGGTCAGGACTGTCCGGGGGCATTTTTACACCCGGGAACAATACCCCGGCTTTTTACAGAAAGTGGTCCAGGAGCAGCTGGAGACAGGCAACCAGATGTCGGTAACTCCCGAAGAGTTTTTGGAGACCTTGGATTGGCTGCAGGAAGAACTTCAGCAGGAACTGGGAGACCCCGACTACAGGATACCCCTGGACAGGCGGGATGCGGATTATTTTTATGCCTTTAACGCCAGGGAAGTTAAATATTACCCCCACGAGCTTCAGGCGGTTTTGAAAATTTTTTATGCTGCGGGAATTAATTATACCATCAGCAGCAGAAAGTGGGATGCCACCAACCTGGCCCTTTTCACCGGCAACAACGAAGATTTTTACAAAATTCAGATGCCCCTGTTTGAGGAAGTTGTGCGCCTTGGCGCTAAAGAGCTGATTATTACGGAGTGCGGGGGCGCCTTCTATGCTACCCGGCATGCTTACAGGACCTATTGGAAAGGCCGGCCCTTTCCGGTGCGGCACATTATCCAGTTGCTGGACCAGCTGATCGGAGAAGGGCGGCTTAAACTGGATCCCACGGTGATTACGGTGCCGGTAACCTATCACGATCCGTGCAGCCTGGCCCGCAAGGAAGGCCTCGCGGAGGAAGCCCGGAGGGTATTGAAAGCATTTATCAGAGATTTCCGGGAAATGAACCCAAACCGTAAAGTCAACTATTGCTGTGGCGGAGGCGGCGGTTTTATTGCTATGCCGGAGTATTCAAAGATCCGGATCGAAGCCAAGGGCCAGCGCAAGGCAGAGCAGATCCGGGCCACCGGGGCCCAAATTGTAGCCGTGCCCTGCCATAATTGTATGGACCAGATTAACGACGTAACCCTGCATTTTAAACTGGGTACCAGCAACAGACATATCTGTTCCCTGGTAGAAGAGGCACTGATTATGCCTCCCCGGAAAAAAGGAAATATTTCTTGAATCTTTCAACGCTTGCTGTATTAAGGAGATTGCAGACTGGAAGGACGAATTTTACTATGAGCATACTGAAGGAACGGACCGGGGCTGTACTGGTGCTCGGCTCCGGCATTGCCGGTATCCAGGCCTCACTGGATCTGGCCGGGTCGGGTTACCTGGTCTATCTGGTGGAGCAGTCCCCTGTCATTGGCGGAAATATGCCGTTACTGGACAAAACCTTTCCCACCAACGACTGTTCCATGTGCATTTTTTCCCCAAAGCTGGTTGAGTGCGCCAGGCACCGGAGTATTAAGATCCTGACCTGCACCGAGCTGCAGGAACTGAGGGGAGAGCCCGGTAGGTTTGAGGCCGTCCTGCTGAAACGGGCCCTCTTCATCGACCCGGAAAAATGTACAGGGTGCGGCGACTGTGCTGAAGTTTGCCCCCAGGAGCTGGACGATGCCTTCAACCTGGGCATAACCCGTAAGGCTGTATTCAGACACTATGCCCAGGCTTTTCCCAACGCCTATGTGATTGATCGCGGGCACTGCCTGCAATGCGGCCAATGCAGCCGGGTCTGCCAGGCAGGGGCCATAGATTTTTCCAGGCAGGACGAGACCCTGGAAATTGAAGTAGGGTCGGTTATAGTCAGTTCCGGCTTTGAGGTGTTTGACCCTTCCAGCCTTTCTTACTACGGCTACGGCAGGTTTCCGGATGTCCTCACCAGTTTTGAATTCGAGCGCCTGCTCAACGCCTCCGGACCCTGGGAGGGCCGTCTGCTGCGCCCTTCAAACCTGCAGGAACCTGCTTCAATTGCTTGGGTCCAGTGCGTGGGCTCCCGCAATATAAGAATTGACAGAGGTTATTGTTCCTCTGTTTGCTGCATGTCTGCCCTAAAAGAAGCTCTGACCGCCCGGGCCCGGGGCCCGTTGAACATGCGGACGGACATCTTTTTTGTTGACCTGCGGACCTATGGCAAGGGTTTTGAGAAATACAGGGTCCAGGCCGAGGAACAGGGTATCCGCTTGATCCGTTCCCGGATTTACGCGGTTACTGAGAAAGAGGGCGGGGATGGTCTTTTAATCCGCTATGCCGACGAGGCCGGAAACATCTTTACGGAAGAATACGATCTGGTGGTTCTGTCGGTGGGCCTGCAACCCTCCAGGGGTTTCCTGGAGACCGTCGAAAAGCTGGGCTTAAGTCTAAACCGCTACGGTTTTTGTGAGCCCATAGAACTGACCGGGGTTGCAACCAACCGGCAGGCTATTTTCGTGGCAGGCGCCTCCAGCGCCCCGAAGGATATTCCCGGGTCGGTTATTCAGGCCAGCGCTGCTGCGGGTGAGGCGGCCAGGTACCTGGCCGGTTCTGAGGGAACAAGAGTTCCTCCTGTTGTGGAGTTACCCCCGGAACAGGATCTCACGGGCAGCGAACCGCGGGTTGGGGTCCTGGTTTGCCGCTGCGGCTCGAACATTGCCAGTGTGATCGATGTTCCCAAACTGGCTGAAAAGGCCGGTAAGCTGCCGGGGGTGGTCTATGCGGGCGAACACATTCATGCCTGTTCCCAGGAAGGCCAAAACAAGCTGAAGCAGGTAATCCGGGAGCACCGGTTGAACCGTGTGGTAGTTGCAGCCTGCAGCCCGCGCACCCATAGGGGCCTGTTCCAGGAAACTATCCGGCAGGCAGGTTTCAACCGCCACCTTTTTGAGATGGCCAATATCCGGGATCAGTGCTCCTGGGTACACATGCAGGACCCGGACAGGGCCAACGCCAAGGCCTTTGACCTGGTCCGGGCGGCTGTAGCCAGGGCTGTCCGGCTCAAGCCGGTGGAAACGTTTTTCTCTGAGGTAATCCCCCGGGCACTGGTCGTTGGCGGCGGCGCCGCCGGGATGACTTCGGCCTTGAGCCTGGCGGACCGGGGTTACCAGGTTAGCCTGTTAGAAAAAACAGGCCGCCTGGGCGGCCTGGCCAGTGGTATGGTGCAGGGCTTCAGGGGAGAGGACGTGCAGGAGTTTTTATCCCGGCTGATTAAAGCAACGGCGGAACACCCGAAGATCGAGGTGCTTACGGGGGCTGAAATAAAAAATGTAGAGGGATCTGCAGGCAACTTCACCACAACCCTGGGCGACGGCAGGAAAATCCGGCATGGTGTGGTCATTATTGCCACCGGCGGGGCAGAGTACCGGCCTGTTGAATACCTGTACGGACAGGACAGCCGGGTGCTGACCCTGCTGGAACTGGAAAAGGCCCTGGCCGGCCGGGAGCCGGCGGTTGCCGGGGCGAAAACGGTGGTTTTGATTCAGTGTGTGGGTTCCAGGGAGCCGGAAAGGATGTACTGCAGCAGGGTTTGCTGTACCAAGTCGGTCAGACTGGCCTTGAGAATAAAAGACCAGGCTCCCGGGACAAATGTCTATGTCCTCTTCCGCGACCTGCGCACCTACGGGTTTTACGAGGATCTGTACCAGGAGGCCAGATCCAGGGGCGTTGTCTTTATCCGTTACGAAACCGATGCCAAGCCGCTGGTAGAGGCAACCGGCGAGCGGCTGAAGGTAACTGTGACAGACCACATCCTGCGCCGCCCCCTGGAAATCCAGGCCGACATCGTGGGGCTTGCAGCCGCCACGGTTGCCCCGGAGGAAAACCTGAAACTGGCGCACCTGTTTAAGGTATCCCTTAACGAAGATGGTTTTTTCCACGAGGTCCATGTAAAACTGTCCCCGGTGGACTTTTCCACGAAGGGGGTCTTTATGGCCGGGCTTGCCCATGGGCCTAAAAACCTGGAAGAGTGCATAGTGCAGGCCAAAGCGGCGGCAGCCAGGGCTGCCACCATTTTGAGCAGGACCCACCTGGAGTCCCAGGGATCCGTGGCCGTGGTCCAGCGGGAAAAATGCGCGGCCTGCCTGACCTGTGTCCGCCTCTGTCCCTATAAAGCGGTTGAAATTAAGAAGGGGGCGGCTGAAGTAAAAGCCACCCTCTGCATGGGCTGTGGTATTTGTGCCGGGGAGTGCCCGAACAAGGCCATTACCCTGCTCAATTACGAAGACCCTGTCCTGTTCGCCATGTCCAGTGAATTATGCCGGGGGAGCTGTGAAGATGAAAGGGTTTGAACCACAAATCGTTGCCTTTTGCTGTCTGAATTGTGCCTATTCAGCTGCCGACCTGGCCGGCTCAATGCGCCGGCAGTATGCTCCCAACGTCCGGATTATAGAGATTCCCTGCACAGGGGCCATCGACCAGAGGGTTCTGCTCCAGACCTTTGAAGAAGGGGCGGACGGGGTGTTTGTAGCCGGCTGTCTGGAAGGCGACTGCCGCTATCAAGTTGGTAATATCCGGGCTAAAAAACGGGTGAAGGCACTGCAGAAAATTCTGGATGAGACCGGTCTGGGCGGGGAACGCCTGGAAATGTTCAATCTGTCCGCAGCCATGGGAAACCGGTTTGCGGAAATTGCCGATGAAATGACCAGGCGGATCAGGTGCCTGGGGCCCAGCCCGCTGAGAAGGAAATGAAAGGAAGTGCCGCTGGATGATTATAGCCGAACAAAAGCCCCTTGCCGAAATTGCCGGCTTCATCAAGGACTGTGAGCGGGTCCTGGTAGCAGGCTGCGGTGGCTGTGTAACCGTATGCCTTTCCGGCGGTGAAAAGGAAGCTGAAATCCTGGCCAGCGCCCTCAGAATCAAGCGCAGGATTGAAGGCAGGCCCCTTGAAACTGTTACTTACACAGCTCCGAGGCAGTGCGATCCGGAGTTTATCGAGGCCATGGAAAACGTTGTCCGGGAAGTGGACGCAGTAATTTCACTTGCCTGCGGGGTGGGGCCCCAGTACCTGGCCGAACGTTATCCCGATCTACCGGTTTACCCGGCTCAAAATACAAAGTTTGCCGGAGGCTCCAGAGCCCATGGCGTCTGGGAGGAGTACTGCGGCCTGTGCGGCGACTGTATCCTGCACCGGACCGGGGGGATCTGCCCGGTGATTCGCTGTCCCAAGAGCATCCTGAACGGTCCCTGTGGAGGTTCCCAGAAGGGCAAATGTGAAATTGACCGGGATCTCGACTGCGCCTGGCAGTTGATTTATGACCGCCTGAAGAGGTTGGGGCGCCTGGATCTACTGAAGGAAGTGGCCCCCTTGAAGGATTGGTCCAAAGCCAGGGACGGAGGTCCCCGCAGGGTGATCCGGGAGGATGTGATGATTTAATGGAAAACGCCTGCAGCAAGCTCGAGCAAACTCTGAAAAGCGGACGTCTGGCAATTACCGTTGAAATAGGTCCGCCCAAGCATTCTTCCCCGGAGGGGATAGTTGCCACTGCCCGCCTGCTGAAAGATTATGTTGACGCTGCCAATATAACCGACTGTCAGTCCGCGGTGGTAAGGATGTCCAGTCTGGCGGCCAGTTTGCATATTCAGCATAACGGCCTGGAGCCGGTTTTCCAGATGACCTGCCGGGACCGCAACCGCATTGCCATTCAGAGCGACTTACTGGGCGCCTATAGCCTGGGAATCAGAAACATACTCTGCCTGTCCGGGGACCACCAGATATTCGGCAATCATCCCACGGCTAAAAACGTTTACGATTTGGACTCTATTCAATTAATCCAGCTGACCAGACGGATGCGGGACGAGAAACTGTTTTTTTCCGGCGAACCCATTGAGGGGCAAGAACCCAGGTTTTTCATCGGCGCCGTGGCAAACCCCTTTGCAGACCCCTTTGAGTACCGGGTAGACCGCCTGGAGAAAAAAATCGACGCCGGGGCTGAATTCATCCAGACCCAATGCATCTTCGACATGGAGCGGTTTTCCCGCTTTATGGAGCTCTGCGTTTCCCGCGGCCTGCACCAGCGGGCTTACATCCTGGCCGGGGTAAACCCCTTGAAAAGCTGGCGCGCAGCCCGGTACATGCAGACGAAAGTGCCGGGTATGATCGTGCCTGAAGATATCGTCCAGCGGATGAAGGAGGCTGAAGACCCTAAGGCCGAGGGCTTAGCCATCTGTGCCGAGCAGATTAAATACATCCGGGAACACATCAAGGGCATCTCCGGCTTTCACATCATGGCCATCAACTGGGAGGAATCCGTGGTAGAAATTATCCGGCTGTCAGGTTTAAACCGGCCGCAGTGCTGAAAGCCCAGGCTCCACCCTGAGTAAACCGGGTCTCCTAAGCGCCCAGCCCGCGTTTTCCGATATAGGCGACAAGGTCGACAACCCTGTTGGAATAACCCCACTCGTTGTCGTACCAGCAGACGATCTTGGCCAGCTTGCCGTCCAGGACCATGGTGGAAAGGCCGTCCACAATGGAAGAGTGCGGGTTGCCGTTGTAGTCCCTGGATACCAGGGGCAGGTCGCTGTAAGCCATGATTCCCTTGAGTTCCCCCTCGGCGGCTGCCTTAAGGGCGCCGTTTATATCTTCCACTGTAGCCGGTTTTTCCAGTTCTGCCACGAGGTCCACCACCGAAACATTGGGGGTGGGCACCCGCATTGACATGCCGTTGAGTTTTCCTTTCAGCTCGGGTATAACCAGACCAACGGCTTTTGCCGCGCCCGTTGTGGTGGGGATAATGGACATGGCAGCTGCCCTGGCCCTGCGCAGGTCTTTATGGGGAAGATCGAGGATCTGCTGGTCATTGGTATAGGAATGAATGGTGGTCATAAGACCGCGCACAATTCCGAATTCCCGGTGGATTACTTTCACCATGGGCGCGAGGCCGTTGGTGGTGCAGGAAGCGTTGGAAATGATCTGGTGTTTGGACGGGTCGTATTTCTCTTCATTAACTCCCATTACAATAGTGATGTCTTCATTTTTGGCCGGGGCGGTGATGACCACCTTTCTTGCTTTGCCGTTGAGGTGTTTAGAGGCGCTTTCCCTGTCGGTAAAGCGGCCGGTGGCCTCAACAACAATTTCCACCCCATAGTCACCCCAGGGAATGGAACCCGGGTCCGGAATGGCGAAGGCCTTGATGTCGCGGCCGTTAACCCTGAATTCCCTCTCTTCATTGGCATAAATGTCGGCTTCCAGGGTGCCGTGGACAGAATCATACTGAAGAAGATGCGCCAGGGTACAGGCGTTGGTGAGATCGTTTACGGCGACGATTTCCAGATCATCTCTGTTCATGGCGGCCCTGAAGACGTTGCGCCCGATCCGGCCAAAACCGTTAATCCCCACTTTTATTGCCATTGGTGCAAATCCCCCTTTTATTGTCAGATTTATTTAAGCAAAATACAACCAGCGGTTTGTTAATGTATTCAATCTTAGCGTACCCACAGTAATATAGATATACACCTTCAGGTGAGCCTGAAAATCACTGGAATAATTTAGACCTTCAGGCAATGGTAAAAAATGTAGTCATATAATATTGAAAAAATTGTTAAGGATCAAGTCTGTTAAAAAAAAAGGAGCTACCATTGGGGCAGCTTTTTTAATATTACAAATACTGGATTATTAATCGAGGATTATAGATCAAAGATTATTATTCCTTAATATGTCATTAGAGTTATGTCATAAGAGTTATAATTTATTTTTACAGGATTAATATAATAATCCCAACTGAGTTGATAATATCCTATTTTGTATCATTTATGAACTAAATAGGTAGATCACTTGATATTACTCAGGTATAAATTGTATACTGTTGAAAGTATAACCGTTTAATAATTCATACTATTCTGTTATCAGAGGTGAATCTTTCATGCGCAACCCCTTAAACCAACTTGTTCAGGCTCTGCGCCTGATTGTAAATCCACCGGCAAATGAGCTCAGGGAGATGGCTCGCTACGAAGAGAAAACGACCTGCTATGGCAGTGCCAGCTATGTTACCAGGGTGAGGAGCCGCAGCGCCAAAAACACATTTATTGTGGACGGGGGTTACCTTGGGGCGGACCAGCGCGGAATACCCCTGGCAAAATTAGAGGAAGTCGCTTCAAAGGTACATGAATACCTGAAAACCCGCGAGGTGATCTGCCTGGACCGGCGGATGGGAAAAAACCCCCGTTTCAGCCTGAACTGTCGCCTTTACGTAACTAAAGAATTTGCCCGGCTTCCCTATATGTGGCATAATATGTTATTTGAGCCGGAATCTGCCAAAGGTGAACCTGATTTGGTCAGTATTCATGTTCCCGAGTGGCCGGAACGGCTTATTTTAGTCCATCCTGAAGCAGGAAAAACCTATATCCTGGGTACCGACTACTTTGGAGAGGATAAGAAATCCTTCTTGAGAATGGCCCTCTATTACTGGAAGAAACGCGGCGGGATCGGCTTTCACGCGGGTAGTAAGGTGCTCAGGGTCCGCACGGCAGAAGGAGTTCTTAAAGATGTCGGCTTTATCATGTTCGGCCTGAGCGGGACGGGTAAAACAACACTGACCATCCATGATCATGGCCTCCAGGGGGAGGAAAGGGTTATTATCCGCCAGGACGATATGGTCATGATGGATGACACAGGCTATTGCTGCGGCACGGAAAACGGGTTTTATATTAAGACCGAGGGTTTGGACCATTCCCAAAGGGTCCTTTACGATGCAGCGACTTCGCCCAATGCAATTCTGGAGAACGTAAAAGTGCTGGACGACGGCACGGTTTTATTTGACAACACGGAGCTTACTTCTAACGGCAGGGGCGTGGTCCTGCGCAAAGATGTGACCGGTACCGATGATAGGATTGACCTGGATAAAGCAGATAAGATCCTTTTCATTACCCGGCGTGATGATATAATCCCACCTGTGGCAAAATTAAACGCAGAACAGGCTGCCGCTTACTTTATGCTGGGCGAATCCATTGAAACCTCTGCCGGGGACCCCACCCGCGCCGGTGAATCCAAGCGTGAGGTGGGAACTAATCCATTCATAATCGGCAGGGAATCGGATGAGGGGAACCGGCTATTGCATATTCTGAGAAAAAACCCGGACATGGAATGCTATCTTTTAAATACGGGAAGCGTTGGAAAGGGCGGGCTCAGGCCCGGGAAAAAGATACCCATCAAGATTTCTACCGAAATTATGAAGCACATTGCCAAGGACACAATTAAATGGACAACTGACCCCGACTGGGGCTACCAGGTTCCACTGGAGATACCTGGACTTGATCTTACAGAGTACAACCCGGCTGCCTATTTCACTATGGACGAGTACCAGAAACGGGTGGACAAGCTTCGCCAGGAAAGGATCCGCTGGTTGAAAAAGTATCCCGGACTGAGGGAAGAAATTATTAGAACTGTTCTGGAACCCGTAAAAACCCTGTAACCCCAATGCAGGGTTTTTTTCTTGATTTTTCTATGCCAGTAATAAACAAAATAAATATAAATTTTACACTTTGTTTTTGTTGTAATACAGGGTTTATAATGTATAGGGCAAGTTATGATCTTAAAAATAAAAAGCCCGTATAACCAGTTACAGCAGTGGCTTCGTGGGGCTTTTTAAATAAATGCCGGCGAATTTGAAAAACTGCTGTTATTATTTGTGGTTTTTGTGTTCTTTTGGCGTAACAGGCAGGATCCGGGCGAATCAGGTTGAATATCTACTATAAGTAGGACTGGAACTAAAGGAATAGGGGGTTTACTATGAACTGGAAAAATTTTTTAATTATTCCATTGCTGCTCCTGCTCGCGCTTCTGAGCCCTGGCTGTGCGGGGAATGCAGATAATAAAGGGAATGCAGATAATAAAATGAAGTTTGGCCTGCTTCCCATCGTCGATAACCTCCCCTTTTTTGTGGCTGAAGAAAAAGGATATTTTCAGGCGGAGGGCCTTGATGTCGAGTTTATTCAGTTTGCCAGTGCCCTGGAGAGAGACAGTGCAGTTCAAGCCGGTGAAATTGATGGTACCCTGGGTGATATTCTGGCCGTGGCTGCTTTGAACAACGCCGGGACGCCAACACAAATAGTTTCCCTGGGGCTGGGTGAAACCGGGCAGGAGGGCAGGTTTGCCATCCTGGCTTCCCCGGGCTCTGACATTAAAACTCCCGAGCAGCTTAAAAACGTACCTGTGGCCATCTCAACAAATTCCATTATCGAATATGTAACCGATAACCTGTTATTGGAGCAGGGTCTCAAGCCGGAGGAGATTAAAAAAGAAGCCATACCCAAAATACCGGTACGTTACGACCTTTTGATGAAGGACAAAATAGAAGCAGCGTGTCTCCCGGACCCCTTGGCCGTCCTGGCTGAAAGCGGAGGGGCGAAAAAGATCATCGATGATACTTCCTCAAACCTGTCCCAGACTGTTATTTATTTCCGGAATGATTATCTCGATAAAAACAGCGGGAACGTCACAAAACTCTTAAAGGCCTACGCCAGGGCAGCAGCAGAAATTAATCAGAATCCTGAAAATTACTGGTCCCTTCTGGTTGAAAAAGCAAGTGTACCCCAGGAGGCCCTGGGCGTGTTTAGAATGGACCACTATCCGGCACCCCGCCTGCCGGAAAAGGAACAGGTGGAAAGAGTGGTCCAGTGGATGCTGGAGAAGAACCTTTTGAAACAGAACTTCACATACGAAGACCTGACCAGGCCAGGTCTTTTGCCCCAGGATTAAATGGTTGAGGTCAAAGGGCTGGAGGTGGCTTATACCCATAAAAACACCCGGGTTCTGGCACTCCGTGATGTGCACTTCACCCTGGACAGCGGTAAGACCTGTGCCATTATCGGCCCGTCCGGCTGCGGCAAGAGCACCCTGCTCTACGTCCTGGCCGGGCTGCTCAGACAGACCCGGGGAGAGGTCCTGCTGAACGGTAAGCCCCTGCAGCCCAAAAGAAAAGGGACCGCACTCATTCTACAGGACTACGGCCTTTTGCCCTGGAAGACGGCTTTGCAGAACACCTCCCTTGGCCTGGAGATCCGGGGCGTTCCCCGGGAGGAGTGTTTAATTGCCGTTAAAGAAGCTATGACAGAACTGGGTATCTGGGAGTACCGGAATCATTACCCGGCCCAGTTGAGCGGGGGGCAGCGCCAGCGCGTGGCTATTGCCAGGTCATTGACGCTGAAACCCGATTTGTTATTAATGGACGAACCCTTTTCCTCCCTGGACGCCCTCACCCGGGAGAGCCTGCAAAATACCCTGCTGGATTTCTGGAAAAAAAGGCGGGCCACCATGCTCCTGGTTACCCACAGCATAGAAGAGGCGGTCTTTCTGGGACAAAAGATCCTGATTTTTTCGTCCGGACCTGGTACAATCCTCCATACCATTCAAAATGAGGAAATGGGAGACCCCGATTACCGCACAACTCCCCTCTTTTACGAACGCTGTTCCCGGGTCAGAAAGATTCTTGAGGGAGGAGTTTGAGGTTGGATAGACATAGGAGATTGGTTGCCTTTGATTATTTTCTGGCCGTTGTCGTCCTCCTTGTATTATGGGAAATCCTGTCCTACTGCTTGAACGAGTCCTTTTTCCCGGGACCCCTTGAGTCCTTTATAACTTTCGCCAGGGAACTGGGCGATAAACTGGGTATGAACCTGCTGGTCAGCACCGCCAGGGTTATAGCCAGCCTGCTGGTAGCGCTGCTGCCCGCTGTGCTCCTGGGCATGGTCCTGGGCCGGGTCGAGCGCCTGGACCGGTATGCCGCCCCTCTGATTTATTTAACCTATCCTGTACCGAAAATCATCTTTCTGCCGGTTGTACTCACGCTCCTGGGTTTAGGCGACGTCTCCAAAATTTTTTTGATTTCGATCATTGTTTTTTTTCAAATCCTGGTAACCACCCGTGACGCGGCAAGACAGGTTAATAAAGGTATGGTGGACTCCGTTATCTCCCTGGGAGCAGGGGAACTGCAGATTTACCGCTCTGTTATCTATCCTGCCTGCCTGCCCAAGATCCTGACCTCACTCAGGATCAGCCTGGGGACTGCCATTGCCGTTCTCTTTTTTTCCGAAACAATCGCCAACCGGGGGGGCTATGGGGGCATCGGCTACTATGTAATGGACGCCTGGGCCAGGCTGGCCTGGGATGAAATGTTTGCCGGGATTATCGCCATGGGCGCCATGGGCTTTATCCTTTACCTGATTTTGGACTGGCTGGAGAAAAGATTATGCCCCTGGGAATTCCTAAAGTAAGTACATACACTAGCCCGGGTTGTGATCTCACCCAAATATAAACTTTATTGTTCAGAAAAATGCCCCCAGAATATTCCTGTTCGTTCTTAGCTAAAGGAAGCAGTTAAAGTGTTTGAGAAATAGTTATATAACGGGAATATTAGTGAGTGCCTGTTTAAATAACTTAATGGTTCAGGTAACAGGTTATTAAGTTATTTGTAATAAAGGCCGGTTTGAGACTTAAACATATTTGCAGGTATTTTAAAAATAGTCCATATTTTTTAATTATAGAAAGTAGTAGTGGTTATCATGAAAAATTTTTTAAGGATAAAAGAGCCGGTCAACGCACTTACCCACTTTACGATCTTTGTTGGAGCAATTGCGGGCCTGGTCTTTTTAATCTCCAAATCAAGATATAACATATCAAAACTTACGATAATGACGGTTTACGGGGTCAGCATTATCCTGATGTACGGCGCAAGCACGCTATACCACTGGCTGAGAACAACTCCGCGTAAAGTACTTGTTTTGAAAAAAATCGATCATATCGCAATTTATTTGTTCATTGCAGGTACATATACACCGGTTTTGTACTACGGGTTGCAGGGCTTATGGAAGTGGTCAATGCTGGCCGCGGTCTGGGTCCTGTCCATAACCGGCATATTTTTGAAGCTCTGGTTCATTAACTTGCCGCGTCATCTTTCAACGGCTTTTTATATAACGCTGGGCTGGATTGCGCTGGTACCTTTCCTGCAGCTTATTAAAGGCCTGCCCCAGGGAGCAATTATCTTAATGATCCTGGGTGGTGTTGTCTATACTGTGGGTGGGATTATCTACACAACGAAGTGTCTGGATTTTTTCCCAAACCGTTTTGGGTTCCATGAAATATTTCACTTGTTTGTTATCGGAGGCAGCGTTATCCATTTTATTATGGTTGTAAATTATCTCCTACCACTATGATTTTAACTTACTAAAACATGTTTAGCGCAGGTCCGGTACGTCGCCCGGTACAGGTATTAAAATACCCGGGCTTTTTTGAGATTTAAACCTTTTAAACTTTTTCTGACTTGAATCTTTGAGCATGGACTTAAAAGGGACGGATTGAAAGAAAGCTTTGGATAAACTGCCGGGCTTGGCGCCTGCAGGTTTGGGGAAGCCCGGCAGGGACAGGAAAATGGTGGACAAAAATCCTGCCTTACCATACAATTAGAAGTGAATAAGGGGGGGGTATGGCCTTATGGCATTGCATCATAGCGGCAAGATAGTCAAGTGCGACCAGAAGGTCGATATTACCGCCACCTTTGGCTCCGATCTGGTGCTGGAAGGTTTTACAGCCATTCCAAACATCCTTTTAAAGGTATACAAACACATAGGTATTTCAGATTTCCAAATGCTCCTTTTAATTCAATTAATCCGTTTCCACGTGGAGGAAAGGGAGTATTACCCTACCCCGCAAATGCTTGCCAGAGTCATGGAGGCAGAACCTGCCAGGCTTGAGCATGAATTGAAGGACTTGCTGGATAAAGAAATAATTTCTGTCAGTGAGTTTTACGATTGCGACCGCCGGGTTATATTTCGCGGGTATGACTTTGAACCGCTTTTTTCCAAGATTTCAGACATCTGGGCTGCAATCCGGGCAAGGGAGATTGAGGAATCTAAAAAACTTCTCAATTCCCAGGAGTTTGCCCAGGACATGTTTGACAGCAAAGTGACCGGTTTGATTGACTGCTTTGAAAAGGAGTTCGGCAGACCGCTTTCGCCCATTGAAGTGGAGCAAATTGAGCAATGGGCTGCCTGGACGGACGTGTCCCTGGTTATGGAAGCATTGAGAAGGGCTGTACTGGGAGGCAAACATAACTTTAAATATATCAACAGCATCCTTCTTGAGTGGAAAAAGAACAACATAAGGACCCTGGAAGCCGTTGAACAGTACGACAGAGACTTTCATAAACGCCGGGCCAGCTTAAAAAGGAGAAGTGCTAAGCCTGAAGAAGTCCCTGCTCCTGAAGACGATAAAACCGATTCTAGAAAAAAGGCATTTATCCGGACGCTCTATATTTAGCTGTTTAGCTATTTAGCTCTATTTAGTAAGACCGGGGAGAGGAAGGAAGTAATAGAGTGAGCTGCCGTTTATGCGGGGACCGCGGCTTTATTTTGATGGGTGAGGGGGCGGTGTCCTGTAAGTGTGTTAAAGAAAAAGCCATGGCCAAGCTGATCAAGGACTCCCGGATGCCCCTGAGCTTTTTAAAACGCACTCTGGATAGTTTTAGCTTTAAGTATTACTCAAAAAACTGTATTGATCTGGATACTGGACTTTCCCATTATGATATTGCCAGGCTTGCCTTTCAGGCTGCCGGAGCTTTTGTCTCCAGCTTTCTTAAGGATCCCCATACAGACGGGTTACTTTTTACCGGACAGGTGGGTAGTGGAAAGACCTACCTGGCCAGCTGTATTGCCAATGAGCTGTTGAAGAAGGGTAAGGGTGTGCTATTTGCAGTAGTGCCTGATTTGCTGGACGAGATCCGGTCCACTTATGATCCGGGAAGGAATTCCGATGAACCAACGGAATTCGACCTTGTGGATAGGGCCAGGCAGGCGCCGCTGCTGGTGCTGGACGACCTCGGAGCGCATAATTACACGGACTGGACCCGGAACAAAATCTATTCTATTATCAACTACCGCTTGAATCACCGTTTGCCTGTGATTGCTACCACCAACATCAGTCCCGAAAACCTGGAAGGGTATCTTGGGGAGAGAACAACCTCCCGGTTGCTGGAAATGTGCAGGCCTTACCGTCTTCTTGTCGATCTGGACATCCGGGCGGTACAGCGTAAAGAAAAGGATTCAAGAACGATGCGCTAAATCAACCTTAGCAGGAAAAGCTGCCTAATAAATCTGGACAGGTGCCCCGTTCGCGGGGCAGAATATTAATGGCCGTTGCAAAAGCACCCGGGCCTAAGGAAATGAGCTTGGTGGGCAAAGGAAGAAACAACCAGGGAAAAATACTCGCTGGATAGCTAGCGGGTATTTTTTTTGTCAAATCTGTTAATAATTCTATTTAGCAGTTAAATTTGAGAGTATAATAAGTGTTTTTAAGAGCAAGAATACCTTTTGGAGTCGGGAAAGGAGGAAAAATGAGTAAATTTGTTCCAAGGCTTGCTTTTATCCTGGCCATGGTCGCCTTGACGGCGTTCCTGGTCGGGGACGCTATGGCGTTTGAAAGCAAGTGCGCTAAGGACACAGATACTCAGCTTAAGTACTGCTCCGGTTCCACCGCGGTAAACTATACAGTGCAGGAAGGGGATACGCTATACGGAATTGCCCGGAGATACCGGGTTTCTTTAAGGGAGTTGATGAAAGTCAACAATTTAACCGGCAGTTTAATCAGGCCCGGTGATGTCCTGAAAGTGCCGGAACCATCCGAAGCTAAAATAGCCCTTTCCAGGGGGAAGGTTTCCCGGGAGGAGCTGATGCTTCTGGCCAAAATTATTCACGCGGAAGCCCGGGGTGAAAGCTTTGAAGGAAAAATTGCGGTGGGCGCCGTGGTCCTGAACAGGATTGACAGCCCGCATTTTCCTAAAACAATATCGGATGTCATTTTCCAGAAAAACAACCAGGTCTACCAGTTCTCGCCGGTGGCTGATGGTTCCATTAATCTGGAGCCGGATGAAGCATCCGTGGAAGCGGCCTTGCAGGCCCTTTCCGGCAAAGACCCTACTGGAGGAGCCCTGTTTTTTTACAACCCGGAGCTCAGTACAGACCGGTGGATCCGGACGCTGCCGGTAGTTGCCCGGATTGGAAATCATGTATTTGCAACTTGCTTATAGACATGAAAAATGGAATCTGCCTTGACTTGCACTAAAAAAGAGGCGGCCGTCAACCGGTCGCCTCTGTCTTTTCCTGAAGAAAGCTGAGCTTCTTGATATTTACGTTGACTTCTTTAACCTGTAGTCCGGTCATATTCTCGATGGCCTCTTTGACTTTGTGCTGTATTTCTGCAGCCACCTCGTGCAGGCGATAGCCAAAGGTAAAGGTGGGTGCGATATCGATAAAAACGCAACTATCCTGCTCTTTGATTGTAATTTTTCCGGGGTTGCTTACCCCCCTTACAGAGGCTGCGGCATGCCCGGCAATGGCGGTCAGGGTGCTGTTGGCTATGCTCAGTTTTCCGTTGTAGGTGAAGGTCGGCCGGATCACCGACTGTTCGAGCCAGTCTTTTTTGCCGGGAACACCCTTCTTGCGCAGAAAGACCTGGAGGGGATCCACCAGCGTGCCCGGGAAGCTTTTCTTAACTTCCAGGGTGGGGGCGGGGATGACGTGCTTGCTGTGACAGGTTCTGAGGTATTTTGCTTTGCGTATTTCTTTTTCACTGGCAACTTCTTCTATCCGAATAAACCGCGACGGGGCAGGCAACCCGAGGCGTTCTGCAATTCTCTCGGCCATTGCTTCCGATGTGGCCAGGATTAACAACCTGTCGGGAGCGAGGTCTGAAAGAGCAGATTTGATCTCATTTGCTTGTTGAACGTCCATAAAAAGGGCAGACTTTATTGCACCAATCCTGGTGGGCTGGCGCTTGGCGGAAACTCCGGCAAGAATGCGGTTACCCTGAATCAGGAGGCCGTCATCGATGATTGCCTGTGCGTCCAATTGGTGGGCTACAATCGTTGCCCGGTGGCTTTTCCCTGTGCCACTGGGACCTACAAGAGCGAATACTTCCAAAAAAGACACCTACTTTACCAGGAGATCATTACCTTTTTCATCCTTAGCTTATTCATCCTCCGGGAAATAGTCAAGAAAAAACACAATATTGTGCACTATAGCCGTTCGTTTATATAGTTACACTCATATGGCTTCATAGACGGGCGGGAGCAAGGGGATAATAAAACCATAACTGAAAGAAGAATCTGTCTTAAATGTCATGCTATTTAATTATAAGGATAAGAGCACCAAAGTGAAAAAAGACTTTGTAAAAAGGGTTGGGACATGAGTATAAAAAGACCTGTTTTCCCGGTTATCCTGTCAGTCTTATTAATTGTCCTGGCGCTTGTTCTGGCCGGGGCAGGCTGCAGGGCGCGGGCTCTAGTCAGTTCCGAAGTCCCGGAACCGTCCAGGGTTTTAGACGTCAACGGTGAAACCATAACCTTTATCAGCGGCGAAAACCGGATACCTGTCCCCCTGGACCAGGTTTCCGAATATATGCAGGATGCCATTGTAGCCATTGAAGATGCCCGATTTTTCCAACACAGGGGAATTGACCCGGTAAGTCTGGTAAGGGCCATGTTCAGGAACATTCAGGCCGGCAGGATCGTTGAAGGCGGCAGTACTATCACCCAGCAACTGGCAAAGAATTTGTACCTTGATCCCAGCCGGAGCATCGGGCGCAAGTTTGAAGAGCTTTTCCTGACCATCCAGTTGGAAAGAACCTATACCAAAAGTGAAATCCTGGAGATGTACTTAAATGAGATTTATTTCGGCCAGGGCGCCTATGGCATCGAAGCTGCAGCCAGGACTTATTTTCAGAAACCGGCCGGGGAGCTGAGCCTTGCTGAAAGTGCAATGCTGGCCGGAGTTCCCAGAGCCCCCAGCATTTATAATCCCGTTCAGGATTTTGAATCAGCCAAAGCCCGCCAGGGCGTTGTGCTAAACCGGATGGTGGAGCTGGGCATGATCAGCGGGGAGCAGGCCAGGCTGGCTGAAGCTGAGCCCCTGCAGTTATCCAAAAAGCCGGCAATTGTCAGGAAAGCCCCTTATTTTATCGATGAAATAGTAAATTATTATGAACAGAATTATCCAGACGGGCTGGAAACATTATATTCAGGTGGCCTGACAATTTATACAACCTTAGACCTAAAAATGCAGGAAGCCGCAGAAAAGGCTCTGACCAGGGGGCTGGCCAGGTTGAATCCGGACCTTGAAGGAGCGTTGGTGGCGCTGGATCCAAAAACAGGCCAGATCAAGGCCATGGTTGGCGGCCGGGACTATAACAAATCCCAGCTGAACCGCGTTCTGACCAGGAGCCAGCCGGGTTCGACCTTCAAACCCTTTCTTTATGCTGCTGCCATCGACATGGGCTACACGGCCGGCACGACCATTGTTTGCGAACCCGTCAGCTTTTCCCAGGCCGGCAGGGAAGATTACGTGCCGGAGGACTACCAGGGTGATTACCACTACCGTCCCTTCACCCTGAAGGAGGCCCTGTATACCTCGGATAATGTTGTAGCCGTCCGCTTGAATGCCCAGCTGGGACCAGAGGTCATGGCCAGTTATGCCAAGAGGATGGGCATCGATTCTCCCCTCAGACCTTATCTTTCCCTGCCCCTGGGGACATCCGAAGTAACACCCCTGGAAATGGTGAGGGCTTTCGGGACCCTGGCCAACAGGGGCATCAAAACCGAGCCTTACTACATCCAAAGAATCACCAGCAGAACCGGACAGGTCCTGGAAGAGCGCCGGCCTTCACTTACCCGGGTCCTGGATGAAAAAACGGCCTACATCGTTACTGATATGCTCACCGCTGTGCTAAAACCCGGGGGCACTGCAGCCAATTCAGGGCGAAACCTGGGCAGGCCGGCGGCTGGTAAAACCGGAACCACTGAGAACTTGAGGGAAGCCTGGTTTGTGGGTTACACGCCTGATCTTGTAGCTGCGGTCTATGTGGGTTATGACGACAAGAGCAGGGCAGTGGGCCTTACCGGGGCTGATGTTGCCGCACCAATCTGGGCTGATTTCATCAGGGAGGCTTTGGCAGGGAGGCCTCCTTCGGAATTCCCTGTACCGGACGGTGTGACGAAGGTCAAAATCTGTGCGGATGACGGTCTCCTGGCTGGAGAATTTAACACCCGGGTCATCGAGGCAGCCTTCGTCCAGGGTACTGAACCATTATTCCCGTGCTACGGCTACGGGCCGCTTTATTACTTGCCTGAACAGGTATCACCCCTCTTTCTAGAAGGTGAACTGGGTCTATTTGAACTTGAAGAGGTGCTGCCTGACATTTTTTCAGAACACAGGCATTATGTTCGGGAAAAAGAAAGGCCCTCTCCGTGAAAAAGAGGGCACCGGAAGGTCAAATTATCCTTGTTAGGTTTATAATAGTTTTTTGCGGCGAAAAAAAATATATGTCACTATGGCCAGGGGAAACATCATGCCCATAAAAAGGGCCCAGGCTATAGATTCGGATAACGGTCTGCCCCTCTTTCTTGTGTCCAGGAAGACCCAGACGGCCGCACCCCAGAAGAGTGCCAGCAGTGCGTAATTTGCAATCATGGCGACTGTGCTTGGGACGTTCACGTTCATAAAGCCTAAAATCAACTCCTTGTTCCTATAAGTAGAAGTTTAAGTTCAGAAGCTTAGTCTTCTGTATTAAGCTACGAATGTCTTCCCGGCCTCACCTTAAGCCGGGGATCATGCGAATTGCTTTACTTTCTATATTTTATGACCCTTGCGGGAGCTCCACAGGCTATGGCATTGGGTGGTATGTTCCGGGTTACCACACTGTTGGCGCCGATAACCGATCCTTCACCGATTTGCGTGCCTTTGAGTATGGCACAGCCGCGGCCAATCCAGACATCGCTGCCGATCCTGATAGGAGCCGCAATCAGGTCCTGTTCCCTCATCGGAAGTCCGTTTTTGGCAAAACCGTGATTGGCGTCGATGACGCTTACGAACTCCGCCAGCATTGTATTGTCCCCGATAACGATACTGCAGTCGCTGGCGAGCACGCAGTTTCTGCCCAGATAGACCCTGTTACCGATGGTAATACTGCCATTTTCCGTCACCAGGAAAGAAACTCCTGTGGCGATGTGGCACTGCTCACCAATCCGGACCTTGTTGGATATCGGAACGTCCACAAACCCTTCAAAAACCGTGTCGCGCCCAACGGACTCCAGCAGGCACCTGCCTAAAAAAGTGTAGAAAGCTGAAAGGAAGGAGCGGAACAGCTTGTACAGGCATGCTACAATCATTATAACACCTCAAAAGCGACATAAATACCTTCGACATAAAGCAGTTTCATACCTGCTTGAATCTATTTCTTTAACAATGCACTTTTGGAGTTAAAAAAAGAATTCGTGATCGGTTATAAACCAGGAAAGTTAATTCCGACTTTGCAAATTATTAAGTTTGAATGAATCCTGGACGCTGAAAAAACAGGATTTGTTAGATGAAATATTAAGGAGTTAGATTGTCACGGACGAACACAAATTACAGATGGTATGAGTAAAATTAATGTGGGTTTTCAGTATAGGGAGCAGTAAAAACAGGTAAAAAAA
>LFSA01000004.1 GCA_001512635.1 Pelotomaculum sp. DTU098
GGACAGCGGTGAGGTCCCCCCGGGGACACTGGTAAGACTGAGCAGTGAATATAATGATAACGATAAAATCTATTACACGACGGACGGCAGTACCCCGACTCTGGAAAGCCCGATGTATAACTGGATTGCCAGCCGGTGGTGGTCAGCAAGGGCGGATGTCCTGGACACCATTAATAAACCAATCGAGATCACCAAAGACACCACCATCAAAGCCAAAGTAATCGGTCCCGGTAAAAAGGACAGCGATGTGGTCACCTTTACTTACAAAGTAAAGGAAGACCCGGTCAAGAGCAGTACGGTTTCCCGTGAAGGGGGTATTGTAGAGTACGTTGAAGAGGACGGCAGCAGCACAGCTGTCATTGAAATACCAGCTGGAGCGCTGAAAAACGCTAATGCTGAAGTCGGAATTCAAAAACTGAGCGTTCCGCCGGCAGTACCTTCAGGTTTCAAGCTGCTGGGCAGCGTTTACGAGTTCCTGGTGGACGGTGAGAAAAGCTACAGCTTTGCTAAAGAAGTGACTATAAAGCTGAGCTTCGATCCCAGCGCTGTGGGTGAGGGTGAGACTCCGGCCATCTACTACTACGACGAAGAGTTGAAACAGTGGGTAAGCCTGGGAGGTGAAATATCCGGCAATACAATATCTATCCGGGTGAATCACTTCACCAAGTTTGCCGTAATGGTTGCCGGTGAGCCGGAGGTCGCTACCGGACTAATCATGCCTGATGAAGGTGGTACCGTAAGTCTGGGCAGCGAAGCCGCCATTGAAATACCTGCCGGGGCGCTGACCGGAAGGAGCGCGGTGGAAGTAAAAATTGAGAAAGTTACCAATCCGCCAGCTGCGCCTGCAGGTTTCAAGCCGGCCGGCAGCGTGTATGAGTTCAGTGTGGACGGTAAGAGAAGCTACACTTTTGCCAGGACCGTAACCATTAAACTGGGTTTTGATCCCGGCACTGCAGGTGAGGGTGATGCTCCTGCCATCTACTGCTACGACGAAGAGCTGAAGCAGTGGGCAAAACTGGGTGGTGAAGTATCCGGCAATACAATAACAGTCCAGGTGGATCACTTTACCATGTTTGCCGTAATGGTTCCCGTTAAGGAATCATCTTTGACGGACATTGCCGGCCACTGGGCTTTTGACAATATCAACAAGCTCCTGGCCATGGGATACATCAGCGGTTATCCCGACAGGACTTTCCGGCCTGATCATCCCATTAGCAGGGCTGAGTTTATCACTGTGCTGGTTAAGGCGTTCGGGTTGGAGCATAAGCAAGGCAGAAGTTTTGCCGACTCAGCCGGGCACTGGGCCGAAAAATATATCGCTGCGGCTGCAACCTGCGGGATAGCAAACGGCTACGACGACGATACCTTTGGTCCGGACGACCTGATTACCCGCGAACAAATGGCTGTGATGTTTGTTAAAGCAGCCAAACTAGAACCGGCAGCAGGCAGTCTAACCTTTACCGACAGCGACGGTATTTCCGGGTGGGCTGTGGAAGCCGTCAACACCGCAGCCGCTCATGGAATTATGAAGGGATATCCCGACAACACCATCCGGCCTAAGGGCAACGCAACCAGGGCTGAGGCTGTGACGGTTATTTTAAACGCGTTGAATATAAACCCGTCAAATAATTGATGATTTATTGACCCGAAAATTGTGACTCCGTTATGCGGTTGGAGGGATAAGGCCGGGTGAGCAAAGCAGCATAGTGAAAGGAGGGTTGACATGCAGGCTGGTAAAAGAAAAGAAGTAGCACCGGCAGCGGAAAGAAGGCACACCATTTCTTTTCGCTTACTTAAAGGTTGCTACCGGATTCTACTGACTTTCCTTGGTTTACTGCTTCTTACTTCTTTGCTCAACACAGCAGCGCCCGGTATTGCCCTTGCCGAACCGTCGAAATCGGTTGAAATCAGCGGTGACGGGGTGACGAATCCACTGACGTTAACCCTTGAGCAGCTCCAGGCAATGGAACAATACCAGCATGTATACAGCGTAATAAATACCTGGCCCACCAAAAAATGGTATGTAGCAGAAGGTGTAAAATTACGGACCTTGTTTGATTTAGCGGGACTGAAGGAAAATGCCACCCTGGTCAGGTTTCTATCGAACGATGGTTTTGAAGTAACGCTTACGGTGCAGGAGTTGTTGAAGGATAAGCGATATTATTTCCCATACTTAATGGATAATCACCCTACTGACGGTAGTATCCCGGGTTCACCGAAGGATGCGGTAGAGGTGGAACCGATTTTGGCTTTGAGAAGCGCCGAAGATAATAACGATCCGGCCGCAATGAACGACAGGGATTCTTTACTTCTGGTCTTAGGGCAGAGGGTAGTAACCGAGCAGACAAATCCATTATTTTTGAAATACGTAAATAGAATTGAAGTACTCACCACTCCTCCTGAAAAATGGGACAGTCCAAAGGCGGATATCGACGAAGGGGAAGTGCCGGTAGGCACCTTGATAAGACTAAGTGCCAAGCGTAATGACATGGATAAGATTTATTACACTACCGACGGTAGTACGCCAACCTTGAACAGTAAAATGTTTAACCCAAGCGCCAGCCGGTGGTGGCCGTTGCGGGGTGATTTGGACAGTGTTAACAAACCGATAGAAATTAACGAGGACACGGTAATCAAGGCCATAACCATTGGGCCCGGCAAGTTGAACAGTGACGTAGTCACCTTTACTTACAAAGCTGATAAAACGGGCCGGGCAGCCGAGCGGTTAAAGCAGCCCGGTGGTCCGCCCACAGAGGTGACTCTGGATCGGAACTCGATCAACCTCAACATCGGCAGCACATATGAGTTGTCGGCGACGGTAGGCCCCAGCAATGCTATCGACAAGAACGTGGTCTGGAGTTCCAGCGATACCAGCGTGGCTACGGTGGATAACACCGGACTGGTGACGGTCGTTGGGCCTGGTACGGCCGTTATCACTGTAAAGACGGTAGTAGGGGGCTTGACGGCCAGTTGTGTTGTGAATGGACCGGACCAGGAGCAGGATGGTAATGGTCAAATTGTTGCACTAAACGAAGAGCCTGAGGCGCAGCCGGAATCACAGGCGCCGGAACTTTATGAGATAGCTCTGGCAGAAACGGATATGGCCGGCGCTGAACCAAAAAACGCTGATGAAGTACAGGAGGAACAGCCCGAACCGAACCAGCAAACTCCCGCGGAAACGGATAGGGACACCGATAATACTGAGAACACCGGCGAAATTCAGGAGCAGCTTGCTGAACCGGAGGAGCCTGATGAGGAGGCTTTGGTTGAAAACGGGCGGTATCTTGCCGAGAAGAAGGATTTAGCCGCCGATTCAACAACCCCGGAAGTCACTGCAGCGCCACCGGACAGCCAGCCTTTGCAGGTATTCGAGGTTTCGGTCGATGCCGCACCCGCGCAGTTGCAGCTGGAGCAAAACTATTTTGACATATATACAGCAGGGGTATTTGCTTTCCTGTTTCTTTTCGGGGCAAGCAGAAAGTACCTGGAATACGCGAGGGAGGTTAAAATGTGACATTGGATATGCTGGCGCTGCTCAGAGATACGATGCATACTATTTCGTCAGGTTTACTGGCGCCTGCCATTGTAGTATTGCTATTGTTATTGGCGGTATCGGTAATTGAGTTGGGTGGCCTGCTGGTGGAGATCTTTACCGAGCGGCGCAGGATGAAGGTCAATGTACCGGAGCTGGTGGAATTCTTCCAGGGCAAGGATGCCGGGTCGATTATGTCCGGTATTGAAAACAGCAACCTGTTCAGGCGACAGAAGGCAGTTCTCGGGGAGCTAATCAAGCACAGTAGTTTACCTGCCGCTTCCCTACAGGCGTTGGCCCGCAAGTTGCTCGCCGGTGAAGAACTGCATTATGCCAGAATCACGAACAGAACCGATCTGGTGGCACGACTGGGACCCATGCTGGGGTTGATGGCTACCCTGATTCCACTGGGACCCGGTATGATCGCCCTGGGGCAGGGTGACACAAAGATCCTGGCAGAATCACTGCTCACCGCCTTTGATGCGACCGTGACCGGCCTGGCAGCAGCCGGCGTCGCTTATGCCATCTCCCGGCTGCGGAAAAGGTGGTATGAAGGATACTTGAGTAATCTTGAGGCTTTGATGGAAAGCTTGCTGGAGGTGTTTGCCCGTGGACGGCGGACTGAGGAACAGTAGACGCAGATTGTCTGAGGATGTCAGTCCCCTGGAGGGCGCCATCAATATTGTAGATGCCATGCTGGTGTTTGCCTGCGGTCTGATGCTTTCCCTGGTCATGTACTGGAACGTAGATTTGAGCCGGGTAGGAGAGCGAATCAACCTTAATCGGGGTCAGGAAGTGACCGAGACACCGGAAATAAGGGAGGATTTGATTGAAACGCAAGGTGAAGGCAAACTCTACCAGAAAATGGGCACTGTGTACAAGGATCCTGCTACGGGGCAGCTATTTATGTTGACCGGTGAATGATTTAGATTTCGTCCGTATTCGTGATTTAACCGCCTGGGACCTTGCTCCCCGGAGCGGCAAATAATGCAAATAATTAAGGAAGGAGATGCTAACAATGCAAACTATAAGTCTCAAGCGGCAAAACTTGTTCTATGGTTGCTTAATAATCATACTGGGTCTTTTGCTTTTCAGTTTAGCGGGCATGATGACGCCTGCGGCAGCCCTTGCAGCTGATCCGGTTGTCCTTGAAATAACCGGTGATGGCATAACCACGCCTATGACCTTTACCAGGGCACAGCTTGAGTCAATGGAACAATACCAGCATGTGTACAGTGCCATCAACACCTGGCCGACCAAGAAATGGTATGTGGGGAAGGGTGTCAAATTGAGAGACCTGTTTAAAATGGCCGGGATGACCGATGAAGCGAAGCTGGTCAGGTTTACTTCGAGGGACGGTTACGTAGTTAACCTGACAGTAAAAGAATTACTGGAAGATAAAAGGTATTATTTCCCTGGCCTTAAGGGTGAGGACTCAAAGGATGGTGACGGACATATTCCCGGTTCTGCAGAAAACCCGGTAGAGGTGGAACCTATCCTTGCTCTGGTCAGTGTAGAGGGAAGCAATAACCCCGAGTATATGAACGATTTGAATTCTTTGCTTCTGATGCTGGGGCAGCGGGCAGTTACCGAGCAGAATGGTAATTTATTCAGCAAGTATGTCAATAAGATCGAGGTGCTCACAACAGAACCTGAAAAATGGGACGCCCCGCAGGCCAACCCGGGCAGCGGAGAGGTGCCCGCCGGCTCTATGATAGCCCTGAGCAACGCCAACATGGACGACGATAAGATTTATTACACCACGGATGGCAGTACCCCGACCATAAACAGCCCGATGTACAACTGGATTGCCAGACGGTGGTGGTCGTCCCGGGCTGAGGATTTAGGAAAAATTAATCGCCCGATAGGACCCATTAATGAAGATACAGTCATTAAAGCGATAACAATTGGCCCCGGCAAATACGACAGCGATGTTGTAACCTTCACCTATAAAGTTGTAGATAAGTCCGAACCCTCAGAGCCTGCACCCGGTACGGGAGAGCAGAATCAAGAAGAGCCGCAGCCGGCTACAAACTTAAATGACGTTGCGGGCCACTGGGCTTATGACAACATTAATAAACTGGTGACGCTGGGTTGCATCAGCGGCTACCCTGACGGCAGTTTCAAACCCGAAAACACCATTACCAGGGCTGAGTTTGCCACATTGCTGGTGAAGGCGTTCAAACTGGAAGGTAACGGCGGCAAAACTTTTACTGACACAACTGCCCACTGGGCCAGAGACTATATAGCCACTGCAGCAACAAACGGTCTGGTCAACGGATATCCAGACGGTACTTTTGGCCCGGACGACCTGATTACCCGCGAGCAGATGGCTGTGATGATCGTGAAAGCCGCAAAATTAGCGCCGGTAGCGGAAGCACCCCAGTTTGCCGACAGCGGCAGTATATCCCCCTGGGCAAGGGAGGCTATTGCCACTGCCACTGAAAACGGAATAATGAGGGGTTACCCGGACAATACCGTTCGTCCCGGCGGCAGCGCAACCAGAGCAGAGGCTGTTACGGTTATTATTAATGCGTTAAATAAATAGTTGAATAGATGAATAGAATGAAATAGTTGAATGCTTGAATAGTGGAGTTTTTGTATAGTTGAATTAAAAGCCCCTTTAAAGCAGGCGGCTTGTTGCTAGAAGTTTTGTATAAAAGGCGCCAACGGGAAGTGAGATCCAATGAAACTAAAAAAATGTTTTCTGATAGCCTTTGTCCTGTTGCTCTGCTTACTGGCAGCCGCCTGCAATGACGGGTCTGTACGGCAGGATACGGCTGGTGTCAATAACAGCGATCAGGGGATACTGGTTGCCGGCAACGGTGTGATGAAAGAAACCCGGCTGTCTCTTGCTGAAATGCTGGAGCTGCCCGATGCTCCCTTTGAACACGTTTATTCCACCATCAACAACTGGCCTGCGGCAAAGAAGTATGCGGTCAGGGGCGTTAAACTGGCGGCGGTGCTGAAGGCCGCAGGTATCAAAGATGAGGCAAAATGCATCACGGTCAAGGGAAAAGATGATTTCGAGTGGTCATTTACACGGGAGCAGCTGTTAGATACACCGCGTTATTATTTCCCTGGAGTAAAGGAGGGGGATCCGGCCGGTGCCCAGCCGGTTGAACCGGTTATCGCTTATGAGTACCTGGAAAATAATGATAACCTGAGTGAGGCCGTAGCGGGCGATTTATGCCTGATCGTGCCCCAGGCATATGTCCATGAGCAGACCAACCACACTTTTGTCAAAGGCGTGAGTGAGATCCTGGTGACTCTGGAGGACCCGGGGAAGTGGGAGAAAGCTACCGTCTTCCCGCAGACTGAATATGTTACTGCCGGGGAAACGGTAAAACTGCAGCATAAGGATATGGGCAAGGTGAAGATGTATTATACTCTGGACGGCTCCACACCGGACGAGAATAGTACGCTCTATAATCCCAGCACATACCAGCCTGAATTGAATAAACCGATTAAAATAGAGCGGGATACCACCATCAAGGTTTTAGTCAGGGGTTTCGGCAAATATGACAGTGATATTGCCGAGTTCCACTTCAAAGTTAAATGACAATCGTGGTGCCGGAAAAAGCAATACACCTGGTAATATGCTGTGATATCATTCGCGTACGGTGCAACAGCTTCGCACCTGGGTATTTAGTACAAAAGACTATTGTGTCATCCTGTGCGTGAGCGAAGGAGCTTGATCCCCGACGCCAGCAGAGCAAGGTAAAATCCTTCGCTTGTTCTCAGGATGACACAACAGGTCTTTTAATCTACATAACTTACACATCTATGAAATATTAGTTGGTTTTTCCCCCGGGGCATGAGCGGTTAATGTAATTTAGTCAAATATATTTTCAAATTTTAAGGGGGTTAGGTGTTGCTTAAAAGTGGCAAGGGTACATATCTTTGTCTGGTCTTACTCCTGATATGTTTCGTGCTGGCCGGTTGTGCCGGGGAGCAATCTTCTGCTACCCGCGATCCGGAATATGAAAGCCAGAAAATTGTCGTCGAAGGCGACATAGAACAACCTAAAGAGATCACCGTGGGAGAAATGAGAACTCTGCCTCAACAAAAGCTTGATGCCAGCCTCACCCGCACCACCGGGCTCCTGGAAGAGTTTAAAGCATCCGGCCCTACCGTCAAGGATGTCCTGGAATACATGGGCATCAACTATCAGGATTATAAGGGCATCGGCTTTACCGGAAGGGACAATTATTATTGCCTGGTGACGCCGGAGATTATGGCTGAACGTGAGTTGATCCTGGCTTTGACCATTGACGGGCAAAGTAAACTGCCGGAGGAACTGCGACCCGCCCGGCTGTGCGTGCAGGGAGAGTTCGGGCCTTACTGGGTGAAAATGGTAGACAGGATTGTTCTGTACAAGGAGATCCCGGAGAAAAATATTACTTCCGTATGGGTCTTTAAAAACCTGGCGGAAGGGATTGAACCTTACCAGTATGAGTATTATGGCAGCAAAGACGACGCTATTGAACTGGCGCAGATCTTTTCCCGCTTTGACAATGTCAGCAGCAAGGCTTTCTTTACCATGAAGTCATCGGATGGTTTCAAGAAGAACGAAGCGATAAACATGGTTAGCAAGAACTATTATATCAAAATTGAAGGTGAAGGCGCGCCTATGAACATGGCGCCCAATATTAAGCTGGGTATGAACGTTATGCATATGGCCTGGTTTTCCACCAATGCGGACGCGGCTATTTTCCCGGAGGAAATAGTGAAATTAACCGGGGAAGAGCAGGTAGGAGATCAAAAAGGGATTTCCCTGCGGGCTATTCTGGAGGAAATCGGGCTGAAGGACATTGACGGTAAACAGTTTGAGGTGATCGGTACAGACGGCAATAGCGTTAAGGTAAGCGGGGAGGACCTTAACAAAGGTGTTCTTCTCACCAAAGATGACGGTTCCTATCCGGTAGTCTGGACTGAGGGAGAAGGACTAAGCCCCATTGCCAACTTGCTGCGCATCCGTTCTATTTAAAAAAGATATCCATACCGTCCAAACCTGTTAATTGCGTCGCCAAGCGGAATGAAAGTATTTAAAGTATCAGTCTTGAAGAGTAACCATTGTTATACAGTACTGTTATGAATACCACAGTTTCTTATGAGCGTCCTGAGGAGGAACCGCGAAGGATCTAGATCCTTCGCCGGGTTCGGGATGAGAGGAAATTATTCTTTGCTGTCAGCAGAAAAATGGGAGAGAAGGCGGTGCCGTTGACGCAGAGGGTCCTTAAAACAGCGGGATTGATAATTTTGCTGGTTGCACTTTTCAGTTTACTCACCGGGTGTCAGAATCAAAACAAGGATGCATCCCCGGCTGTAAACGGCATTGCAACTGAAAGTACCGGTCCGGAAAATGTTAACTCCGGCGGTGAACCGGACACGTTGACGATTACAGGAAGCGGTGTGGAACATGAAACAAGATTTACCCTAGATGAACTGAAAAGTATGGAAAACGCCTTGTCCGGAGCCTGTTATTCTGCTGTAAACAACTGGCCTTCCAAAAAATTTATCGTCGGCAAAGGTGTAAAGGTTTCTTACCTGTTACAAACAGCCGGAATCAAAGAGGATGCGCAAACGATTATCTTCAGGGCTGCGGATGGCTATAAAGCCGTTTTTACCAGAGAACAGCTGGAAGAAAAACGTTTTTACTTTCCCAACCTGATGAAAGACAGTACGGAGGGGGCAGTGGAAGTTCCTCCAATTCTGGCCTGGGAGTATAAGGAGGATACCAGGGAAATAAAAGATGCGGTGATCGATAAGCTGCGCCTGCTTCTAGGACAGACGACACTGAATGAAGTAACTACCGCTGCCTTCGTTAAAGGTGTGACCACTATTGAAGTATTGACGGACCCGCCCGGCCGGTGGAGTACGGTCCGGGCCGAACCGGCGCCCGGTAAGGTAAAGCCGGGCACAGAGGTTGTTCTAAGCCATCCCGAAGAGGACCTGGTCAAAATATATTATACCTTGGACGGGAGTGAGCCGGATCGTCAGAGTTTAATATATAATCCCAGCACATCCTACTTCCGGCCTGAGTTAAATAAACCAATTACGGTTGAAAAAACAGTTACCATCAAAGCCTTTGCCGCTGGTTTTGGGAAACACGACAGCCAGGTAGCAACATTCAGGTATGAATGTGAATAAGTATAACAAGTATTTAGAGAATAATGGCCGGCGCGGCAATGGATGGTAATCCGGTACACAAAAGCATTCACTGGTAGAACCCACTTTTCCAGAAGCAAGGATGCGGAACCTGGGTATCAGACAGATGGGAGTTGTAAAAGAGTGCGAAAATGCCTGGTCTTGCTGTTTGCTGCGGCTATCCTGGTTTTAACCGTGACCGGGTGCTCTAATTCAAAAAAAATGACGCCGCCCCAGAAGGAGGCCCTGCAGGAATTGCTGGGAAGCGGGCAGGAAATTGCAGATGAAGCTATCAAGGGTATGGAGCTGACAGGGAAAGTAAAAGAAAAATTCCCTGCCGTAAAAAAAGCATATGAAATAACTTATGACGGTCAGAAGAAATATGCTTTTTTATCAAGTCCCCTGGGTTACAGGAGCGCTATAGATCTGTTTGTTTTAATTGACAGCGAAAAAAACGAGTTGCTGGGGATCAGGGTATTACAGCACGATGAGACACCCTTGTACGGTGGAGATAGCCTGACCAAAGAATGGTTTTTAAACCGGTTTAATAATAAGAACACCGGCGAGTATCTAAATAGAGTGGTTCTGGAGGCGGAACGGCCGAATGATATTATCCAGATAACCTGCGCCACAGTAAGCTCCCAGGCAGTGATTAACGGGGTCAACGCCGCAATGGGGGCCTACCGGGAGATGGTCCTGGGAGAGGAAGCCGAGCCGGTACCCCTTAAAGTAGAAGGGTTTGTTACGGAAATACCGTAGGGAAGGATGCCGCCATCCTGGAACCCGGGAGTGTGTTGATTGAAAAGAAGGTTTGTCCAGACCATAACTATGGTGCTTATAAATGGACATATAGCCGGTTTTCTTTCGGGTACGGCGTATAACGGGCCTTTAAAAAGGATCTGTGTGCCGGTACTGAACTGCACTTACTGCCCCGGAGCTTTTAGTTCGTGTCCGCTGGGTCTTATCCAGAGTTCTATTATATTCGGCAATTATCTGCTCCTTGTGGTTACTTCCGGGTTGCTGCTTATACTGGGAGGGCTGCTGGGCAGGTTCCTTTGCGGCTGGCTCTGTCCTTTCGGCTTCGTGCAGGAACTGTTGTATAAAATACCGCTGCCCAAGTACAGGCCTGGCCGGGCATTGAAAAAACTGATCTATTTAAAATACGTCGTGCTGGTCCTGTTTGTCATCCTGTTTCCGGCCCTTGGTCTGACTTATTTAAACGGTTCAACCTTCTGTAAGTACTTATGCCCGGTGGAGACGCTGGAGTCGTACCTCCCCTTGATGGCCTTACAGCCTTCACTGATGACAACGGCAGGGGCCTTGTTCCAGTGGAAAATGGTTCTGCTAGTTGTTGCGGTTTTGCTGGCCATGATTATCTTCAGACCATTTTGCAGGTTTATTTGCCCCCTCGGCGCCGTCTATGCCCTCCTGAACCGGCTTAGCCTGCTGAAGTTTGATATAAACAGGGACAACTGCAAAAAGTGCGGGGGCTGTCAGGAGCAGTGTGAATTGGGGATAGACGTTTATAACAATCCCAACAGCCCGGAATGCGTCCGCTGCATGCAGTGTTTTGGGGGGTGCCGGGATGGCGTGTTGGGCGTTAGGGCAGGTATTGGCGTGAAAACACCCTGGCTAAAGAAAAAGCTTGACCGGGATAAAGGCTTCAAGTTGTAATCAAAGGTTATTCCTTGAGACAGGCAAGGGAAGGTTTTTGTTGGACCGGCCAATAACATGCTATGTCCGGGAGGAGAACTATTAATGGAAAGCAAGGCTGCTGGCCAGAAAAGAATAGTCTATGTGGTAATTGCCCTGCTGGTGGTTATCATTGCTGTATTTGCTTATTTAAACCGCAGCGATGAAAATCTGCAGGAAGACCAAATCCTGGTTAAGGCAGAAGGTAGCGTTATTGGTGTCCTGACAGTTGCTGATCTGCAAAAACTGCCGGTGGTGCAGAAGAAAATGGTGATTCAGTCCACCTCCGGCATGACCAGACACGAGTTTACAGGCA
>LFSA01000089.1 GCA_001512635.1 Pelotomaculum sp. DTU098
CCCCGTTCTTCAACGGCTACCGTCCCCAGTTTTACTTCCGGACCACCGACGTCACCGGCGTGGTCACCCTGCCCGAGGGCATCGAGATGGTAATGCCCGGGGATAACGTCAAAATCGACATTGAACTGATCACCCCCATCGCCATAGAGGAAGGCCTGCGCTTCGCCATTCGTGAGGGCGGCCGCACAGTGGGCGCCGGCGTGGTTACGGCCATCAACGAGTAGGAACACCTGGACAAGGAAACCTGTCCACGGTTTCCAGACGTATAAAAGAATTTCCAAAAAGTTAAACTAGAGTAAGGTGTGTGAACAAACGGGGAAATGCCCCTTGCGAAGGGCATTTCCCCGTCCTGGGGAAACTATTGACATTCAATTTTAATTATGATAAATTTGATGAAGCAGTTTCTAAAAAAAATGGCTTTGTAGATTTTTTTTTTGGTTATGGGGGAGGTGGCATAAATGAGAGTAGGCGTTACCTTAGCCTGCACAGAATGCAAGCGCCGGAACTATACAACTGTTAAGAATAAGAAAAACGATCCAAACAGGATTGAAATGAAGAAATACTGCAGGTTCTGCCAAACCCATACCTTGCATAAGGAAACCAGGTAATGGCCGGTCGTTCTTTCGCATTCAAAACAGCCGCACCAGGGTATTGAGCCCACCGGCATTGGTCCGCCAGATTTCATTATAGTTAAGGACGTGGCGCTTTATGGCTGTTGCAAAAAAGCAAGACAACAACAATTCGAAGAAAGAAGCGGGTAAAAAGGGCCCGGGTAAGAAGCAATTACTGAAAAGGGGACCGGACAAAGAACCTTCGAAAAAGGATCTGGCCTTGACTAAAGACAGGAAGGATACAGCTAAAAAGGATTCTGGCAAAAAAGACTTGCCTGTTAAAAAAGAGAAGGTCAACCGTATCGAGCAGGCCCAGAAATTCCTCCGGGGGGCGCTCAACGAACTGAAAAAGGTTCACTGGCCCACCCGCCGGGAGATTATTATCTATACTGTAGTTGTGCTGGTTGCAGTGGTTGTGGTGGGAGCGCTGATCTGGCTTTTTGACTCACTGCTCAGCACGCTCCTCAAGCTTATCCTGTAATGATAATTTTCCTGAGGGGGTGAGGGACCTAGGATCGCGAAGGGTCCCTTGTATTTTATGGAAAAGGCCTGGTATGTCGTCCACACCTATTCCGGTTACGAGAATAAAGTAAAAGCTAACCTTGAGAAACGGATTGAGTCCATGAACATGGAAGGGAAGATCTTCCGCATCCTTGTACCCATGGAGGACGAGATCGAGATCAAGGACGGCAAAAAAAAGGTATCCAAACGCAAGGTCTTCCCGGGCTATGTCCTGGTGGAGATGTATATGACGGATGATTCCTGGTATGTCGTTCGCAATACTCCCGGGGTAACGGGTTTTGTCGGCTCCGGGTCCAAGCCGATCCCCCTGAGCGACGAAGAAGCCAGGCAAATTATCAGGCAGATGGGCGGGGAAGACTTCCGGGCCCGAATTGACTTTTCCCCGGGAGAAAGTGTCCGTGTAATCAGCGGGCCCTTTGAGAACTTCATCGGGCAGATTGAAGAGATCAACATGGAAAAAAGTAAAGTCAGGGTGATGATCTCCATGTTCGGGCGGGAAACCCCCGTCGAACTGGATTTTACCCAGGTTGAGAAACTCACCTGACCTGGTCCTGCCCTGAGCAAGGCCGGACAAGCCGGATAAACCGGAAATACCCTGAACCACGGTTAGAGTGGTGCGGTGTCTGAAAATCATGGTTATAATATACTGCGAGGGCCCTAAAACATAAAATAGACCCTATAGTCAGGGCCTGGTGCCCATGCACAGGAAGTGCTGCGCATCCGAACAAGGACTGCAAGACAACGCTTGCCCGAAAGGACTGCGGTTACCCGAAGGAGTACGAGCACCGAAGGGAGGTGTGAACGTCAATGGCAAAAAGAGTAGCGGCCATCATCAAGCTGCAGGTTCCGGCAGGTAAAGCTACACCTGCTCCCCCGGTAGGACCGGCCCTGGGCCAGCACGGGGTAAATATCATGGCTTTTGTAAAGGAGTATAACGAGCGTACCGCCAACCAGGCAGGCCTTGTTATACCGGTTGAAATCACTGTTTACGAGGACCGCTCTTTCACCTTCATCACCAAGACACCGCCTGCTGCGGTGCTGCTTAAGAAAGCAGCTGGAATTGAAAAAGCCTCCGGTGAGCCCAACCGTACAAAGGTCGCCAAACTGGCCCGCTCCAAGGTGCGGGAAATCGCTGAATTGAAAATGCCCGACTTGAATGCGGCCGATGTGGAAGCCGCCATGCGGATGGTTGAGGGCACGGCCCGCAGCATGGGAATAGAAATTGTAGAGGGCTAATAAGTGGGAGGAAGGATTTCCGTTAGACCACAAAGGAGGTTATCAGTATGCCTAAACATGGTAAAAAGTTTCAAGAGGCAATAAAGCAGGTTGAACGCAACAAGCTCTACGAACCCCTTGAAGCCTTTGAACTGATCAAGAAAATTGCTCCAGCTAAATTCGATGAGACCGTCGAGGTCGCCGTGCGGCTGGGTGTGGACCCGCGCCACGCGGATCAACAGGTGCGCGGGGCCGTGGTATTGCCCCACGGTACCGGAAAAACCCGCACCGTGCTGGTATTTGCCAAGGGCGACAAGGCCAAGGAAGCGGAACAGGCAGGCGCCGACTACGTCGGGGCTGAAGACATGGTGGCCAAAATCCAGCAGGAAGGCTGGCTGGAATTTGATGTGGCCATAGCAACGCCTGATATGATGGGTAACGTTGGTAAACTGGGCCGGATCCTGGGACCCCGGGGCCTGATGCCCAACCCCAAAACCGGTACAGTTACCTTTGATATAGCCAGGGCTGTCCAGGAAGTCAAGGCGGGCAAGATTGAGTACCGGGTCGATAAAGCCGGAAACATCCACGCCCCCATCGGCAAGGTTTCCTTCGAACCTGAGAAACTGGTGGAGAACCTGCGCACCCTGATCGACGCGCTGGTCCGGGCCAGACCTGCTGCCGCCAAGGGACAGTACCTTAAAGCCATTTCGGTCTCCTCCACAATGGGTCCCGGCCTGAGGATCAACCCCCAAAGGGTAGCCGGTTAGGGCAAAACCATAAAATTGAAAATCCGTGCTGTAGACAGCTGGTGCTTTGCATAATGGCATTAAACACTAATGCCGCCAGCCGAGGCCATAAAAACCTTAGCGTGCCAACGCGGGGCCTCTGTCCATGTCTACAGGGGCCCCTTTTAGATCACAGTTAAGGATACAGCATGGGCAGACGTCCAAACCCCTTGTTCCTTACCTCTGCGGGCCTGTGCCTGACAACCTCTAGGCGAAGGGAGGTGTTTTGAGGAAAGTGCCAATCAGCAGATCTGAAAAAGAAGCCATTGTCCAGGAACTGAAGCAGAAGTTTGAGAATTCCAACATAGCCATTTTTGCCGATTACAAAGGCTTGAATGTGGCTGAGGCTACCAGGCTGCGCCGCCGCCTGAGGGAAGCCGGCTGCGAGTTCAAGGTGGCCAAAAACACCCTGACCAGGCTGGTGGTCAAACAGCTCAATCTGGACGAGTTAAGCCCTTATCTGGAGGGAGCGGTGGGCATCACCTTCGGCAAAGACCCGGTGGCGCCGGCCAAAGTGCTCAATGAATTTATCAAAGAAACCAAGAAGATGGAAATCAAGGTCGGGGTTCTCGATGGAAAAATAATTGACGTCAAAGGCGTTAAAAGTCTGGCCGACCTGCCTTCCCGGGAAGTCCTCCTGGGCAGGGTGCTGGGCGGCATGCAGGCCCCGCTCTACGGTTTTGCCTCTGTCCTGCAGGGGACCCTGTGCAGTTTCGTCTACGCCCTGGAAGCTCTCCGCAAACAGCGTGCAGGCGAAGCCTAAGCTCCTTAAGGGATCAGGCTGGAAAGATTTACTTAATACTCGCGTTTGCAAACAGCGCGCGGCCAGGCCTGAACACTGTACCCCGTAAACACCGTATCCGGGTGCCTTAATTATCAAGTTAGGCGATACTATCAACTTGTGTACCCGGTACAGGAGTTATTGAGTTATTACCCTTGGGATGTTAAAGAATACCACAAAAAAACAGGAGGTTATTATCGAAAATGTCCAAAGTACAGGAAATTCTTGAAGCTGTAAAGGGCTTGACCGTTCTGGAACTGTCCGAGCTGGTCAAGGCTTTTGAAGAAGAATTCGGCGTGAGCGCCGCCCCGGTGGCCGTAGCCGCTGCCGCTCCTGGAGCAGCTCCGGCTGCTGAGGCAGCACCCGAAGAAGAAAAAACTGAATTTGACGTTATCCTGACTGCCGTTGGCGACAAGAAGGTCAACGTAATCAAGGTTGTCCGCGAGTTCACCGCCCTTGGCTTGAAGGAAGCCAAAGAACTGGTTGACAGCGCGCCGAAGCCGGTCAAGGAAAAGGTCTCCAAGGAAGAGGCCGAGGCCATCAAAGCCAAGCTTACCGAAGCGGGAGCAACCGTGGAAATCAAGTAACTTGTCCGGGAGGTCCGCGCCGGGGACCGGTCCCCGCTGGGTTGCCGGGGTTTGTACCCGGCGCGGTGGAACTCCTCAAGGACTTGCTGCTTGACGGATAAATTTGCTGCCGGGAGCTGCCCCTGGGGCGGGAGGTTCCCGGCTTTCCTAATAATAGGCTACCATACCGTAAGTTGATAAGTTGGTGTCAGACACCAAGGATAAGTTGGTGTCTGACACCAAAAGTTGGAGAAAGCTGCAATCCCTTTATCTATACGGGATAACGGCCTTTTCAGAATGTCCTGAAGATCTAAATTTTCAGCATGCCCAATAATGAATAAGCATCTTCATCTTCTGCTGGTGCTGCTTCAGAGACCCTGGTCCAGGCTACCATACCATAAGTTGATAAGTTGTTGTCAGGCACCAACAAAATCGGTGTCAGGCACCAAGAAGTTGAGAAGTTGCTGAAAATAGACTTTTTCAGCCTCTGCTGGTGTTGCTCCAGCGGCACGGGTGTCTAATCAAATTATGTATTAATTGAAGGTACTGCTATATTTCTATGGATAATCAGCCCATCTCATCGTGTCTGATCAAATATGTAGCATTTGATAGGTGTCAACAAACCCGTCCCCTGACACCCGTCACCCTGGCAACTCCTTCCCCCGGATTGCTGGATTATAGCTCAGGGAGTACCCCTGGCTTATGGATTACGCCCGTCCATCCGGATCATGGAGCATCCTTAAATCCCCTGGATTACGCCCGCCGGTCCGTCCGGAGCATGGAGCAACCCTGGATTCCCTCCAGTTCTTGCCTGTCCGTCTGTCCCCGTCCATTGTTTAGCGAAACTTTTCTATATCTTATAAAATTTACTTGACACTCCAGTTATTTTATGCTATCATTTATGAATGTCATTGTGGGGCAATGTCTTTTTTCATTTTCGTGGTATTAAAGTATCGGAGAGACTTTATCAGGAAATAATATTCAGATAGTTCCAAACACAGCTAAAAGCGAGGTATTGTAGTCGAACAACAACCTTGCTTTTTCCCTTGTATGAATCTTAGGCTCTATTTTTCTCATAAAGTGTCGGTTTTATGGCAGCCTCATTTTATTTTTAGGACAGGGGTGTGAAGCGTTTGATGCCTTATGCTGAAAAGGTTGGCGCCAGGGTCCGTTACAACTTTGGTAAGTTGAAGGAAGTTCTGGAACTGCCCAACCTGATTGAAGTGCAGCGCAATTCCTACCACTGGTTTTTAAAAGAAGGCCTGCGGGAAGTCTTTCAGGACGTTTCTCCCATCCAGGATTTTACTGGAAACCTGGTCCTGGAGTTCCTGGACTATACCCTGGGCGAACCCAAGTATTCGGTAGAGGAGTGCAAAGAAAGGGACGTTACCTATGCCGCGCCCTTACGGGTGAAGGTGCGCTTGATTAACAAGGAGACCGGGGAAGTCAAGGAACAGGAAGTTTTTATGGGCGATTTCCCCCTTATGACTGAAAAGGGCACCTTTATCATCAACGGGGCGGAAAGGGTTATTGTCAGCCAGCTTGTCCGCTCACCCAGGGTATACTTCGCCGAAACCATCGACCCCAGTGGCAAAAAGCTTTATACGGCCACAATCATCCCTAACAGGGGGGCGTGGCTGGAATTTGAAACCGACGTCAACGATCACATTTTTGTCCGGATCGACCGGACCCGGAAGATCCCGGTCACTGTCCTGGTCCGCGCCCTGGGGTGCGGTACTAACGCCATGATCGCCGACCTTTTCGATAACAACAAGTATATCCAGGAAACACTGTCCCGGGACAACACAGACTCCGAGGAAGAAGCGCTGGTGGAAATTTACAAGCGCTTGCGGCCAGGGGAACCACCCACCGTGGACAGTGCCCGCTCCCTATTATCATCCCTCTTTTTTGATCAGAAGCGGTACGACCTGGGTAATGTCGGCCGCTATAAAATTCAAAAGAAATTAAAGCACGGGGTCCTTTACCGCTACGGTGCAAACAGCAGCGGGGAAACCGAGTTTGATCCTTATTTAAAGAAGGAAGTCCCCAAGGAGCGGGAATTCATCCGGGAATTGACCCGGGAGGACATCTTTGAAACCATTAAATACTTGCTCAAATTGATGAACGGCGAGGGTTGCGTGGATGATATCGACCACCTGGGCAACCGCCGGCTCCGTTCCGTAGGTGAGTTGTTGCAGAACCAGTTCCGCATCGGCCTTTCCAGGATGGAACGGGTGGTCCGGGAAAGAATGACCATCCAGGACGTGGACGTAATTACGCCCCAGGTGTTGATCAACATCCGCCCCGTTGTGGCCGCAATCAAGGAGTTTTTCGGCTCCAGCCAGCTGTCCCAGTTTATGGACCAGACCAACCCCCTGGCTGAGTTGACCCATAAACGGCGTCTTTCCGCCCTGGGGCCCGGAGGCCTGTCCCGGGAACGGGCCGGCTTCGAGGTCCGGGACGTGCACCACTCCCACTACGGCCGGATGTGTCCCATAGAGACTCCCGAAGGTCCCAACATCGGCCTGATCGGCTCCCTGAGCACCTACGCCCGGATCAATGCCTTCGGTTTTATTGAAACGCCTTACCGTAAGGTGGACAAGATTAATAAGAAGGTCACCGATGAAATCGTCTACCTTACCGCCGATGAGGAGGAAGGCTACGTCATTGCCCAGGCCAACGCGCCCCTGGACGAAAACGGTTACTTTGCGGAGGAAAAGGTCAACGCCCGTTCCCCGGAAATTGTCGTAGTCCCCGCGGACAGGGTGGACTATATGGACGTTTCGCCCAAGCAGGTGTTCAGTATCGCCACCGCCCTGATCCCCTTCCTGGAGCACGACGACGCCAACCGGGCCTTGATGGGCGCCAACATGCAACGTCAGGCCGTGCCCCTGCTTAAAGCCCAGGCCCCGCTGGTGGGCACCGGGGTGGAGTATAAAGCAGCCCGGGACTCCGGGGTGGTGGTAATTGCCAGAAACAGCGGTGTCGTGGAACGGGTAACGGCAACAGGGATCACTGTCCGGACGGACAGCGGGGAACTGGACCACTACAGGCTGTTGAAGTTTACCCGCTCCAACCAGGGTACCTGCATTAACCAGAAGCCCATCGTCAGGAAAGGCGACCGCGTGGAGAAAGACCAGGTTATCGCGGACGGGCCTTCCACGGATCAGGGCGAGCTGGCCCTGGGCCGCAACGTCCTGGTGGCCATCATGCCCTGGGAGGGTTACAATTACGAGGACGCCATCCTGGTCAGCGAAAAAATGGTCAAGGATGATTACTTTACTTCCATTCATATAGAGGAATACGAGTGTGATGCCCGGGACACCAAACTGGGTCCCGAGGAGATCACCAGGGATATCCCCAACGTCGGGGAGGAAATCTTGAAGGACCTCGACGACAGGGGTATCATCCGGATCGGCGCCGAAGTCCGGCCCGGGGACATTCTGGTGGGCAAGGTTACCCCCAAAGGCGAGACCGAGCTCACCGCCGAGGAGCGCCTGCTGCGGGCCATCTTCGGTGAAAAGGCCCGGGAGGTGCGGGATACATCCTTGCGGGTACCCCACGGCGAGGCCGGGAAAATCGTGGACGTCAAAGTATTTTCCCGGGATAACGGCGACGAGCTGCCGCCGGGTGTAAACCAGCTGGTGCGGGTCTACATCGCCCAGAAGCGGAAAATATCCGAGGGGGACAAAATGGCCGGGCGCCACGGGAACAAGGGCGTCATCGCCAGGATCCTGCCGGAGGAAGACATGCCCTTCCTGCCCGACGGCACTCCCATTGAAATCGTGCTCAACCCCCTGGGTGTTCCTTCCCGGATGAATATCGGCCAGGTCCTGGAGACCCACCTGGGGTGGGCGGCCAAGACCCTGGGCTACCACGTGTCCACCCCGGTTTTCAACGGAGCCCAGGAAGAGGATATCTTAGAATTCCTGGAGAAGGCCAACCTGCCCAGGGACGGCAAGATGATACTTTATGACGGGCGCACCGGCGAGCCTTTCGACAACCCCATTACCGTGGGCTACGTTTACATGCTCAAGCTGGCCCACCTGGTGGACGACAAGATCCACGCCCGCTCCACCGGCCCATACTCCCTGGTGACCCAGCAGCCCCTGGGGGGCAAGGCCCAGTTCGGCGGCCAGCGCTTCGGGGAAATGGAGGTCTGGGCCCTGGAAGCCTACGGCGCGGCCTACACCCTCCAGGAGATCCTTACCGTCAAGTCGGACGATGTGGTGGGCCGGGTCAAGACCTACGAAGCCATCGTCAAGGGTGAAAACGTGCCGGAGCCCGGCGTGCCGGAATCCTTTAAAGTGCTGATCAAGGAACTGCAGAGCCTGGGCCTGGACGTAAAGGTGCTCTCCGAGGAAGACGAGGAAATCGAGATCAAGGAAATAGAGGAAGACATCAACGAGACCGCCAAGGAACTGGGCATCGACCTGCAGGAAGAAGAACCGCCCGAAGCTCCCGATGGGGAGGAAGAGAAAGAGGAGGAGGAAGAGCCCGAGCTCCTTGAAGATGATGAATTCAGTGATGACTTTCTGGAGGAAGACTTTGACATTGGAGACGATGAGATTAACTGACAGGACGTAGGCTAAGTGCGGTGTAGAGGGTCATCAAAGGATGAAGGTGGATAATTCCGAGTACATTTAACGGCGGTTAACGACTTACGCCCTACTACCAAAGGAGGGGTCCTTTTTGATAGACTTGAACCACTTTGACCGGATCAGGATTGGACTGGCATCTCCCGAGCAAATAGTTGCCTGGTCCAGCGGCGAGGTCAAAAAGCCTGAGACCATTAACTACCGCACCCTGAAGCCGGAGCGGGACGGGCTCTTCTGCGAGCGTATTTTCGGTCCCACCCGGGACTGGGAGTGCCATTGCGGCAAATACAAGCGCGTCCGCTATAAAGGCGTTATCTGTGACCGGTGCGGTGTTGAGGTTACCCGCTCCAAGGTCCGCCGGGAGCGCCTGGGCCACATCAAACTGGCGGCCCCTGTCTCCCATATCTGGTATTCCAAGGGTATTCCCAGCCGGATGGGCCTTTTACTGGACATGTCCCCCCGGGCCCTGGAGAAAGTCCTGTATTTCGTATCATATATCGTAACGGATCCTGGGGAAACCGGGCTCATCAAAAAACAGCTGTTGAGCGAAGCAGAATACCGGGAATACCGGGAGAAATACGAGAATAAATTTAAAGCTGGCATGGGCGCCGAGGCCATTAAAAAGCTTTTGGAAGAGATCGACCTGGACGAACTGGCCCGGGAGCTCCGGCAGGAACTCAAGGAAGTCACAGGCCAGCGCAAGATCCGGGCCATCCGCCGCCTGGAGGTAGTAGAGGCCTTCCGCAAGTCGGGCAACCGGCCCGAGTGGATGATCCTGGAAGTGATCCCGGTCATCCCTCCGGAACTCCGTCCTATGGTGCAGCTGGACGGCGGCCGCTTTGCCACCTCCGACCTGAACGACCTCTACCGCCGGGTGATCAACCGCAACAACCGCCTGAAGAGGCTTTTGGATTTGGGTGCCCCGGACATCATCGTCCGGAACGAAAAGAGGATGCTGCAGGAGGCCGTGGACGCCCTGATCGACAACGGCCGCCGGGGCCGCCCGGTGACGGGGCCCGGCAACCGGCCGCTGAAATCCCTCTCCGACATGCTCAAGGGCAAGCAGGGGCGCTTCCGCCAGAACCTGCTGGGCAAGCGGGTGGACTACTCCGGCCGCTCGGTTATCGTGGTGGGCCCGGAACTGCGGATCCACCAGTGCGGGCTGCCCAAGGAAATGGCCCTGGAGCTCTTTAAGCCATTTGTGATGAAGCGCCTGGTCAACGACGGCTTCGCCCACAACATCAAAAGCGCCAAGCGCATGGTGGAGCGGGTGCGGCCCGAGGTCTGGGACGTCCTGGAGGAAGTAATCAGGGAGCATCCTGTGCTCTTGAACCGTGCCCCCACCCTGCACCGCCTGGGCATCCAGGCTTTCGAACCGGTGCTGGTGGAAGGCCGTGCCATCCAGATCCATCCCATGGTCTGCACGGCCTACAACGCCGACTTCGACGGGGACCAGATGGCTGTACACGTTCCCCTTTCCGCCGAAGCCCAGGCCGAGTCCAGGCTGCTGATGCTTTCGGCCAATAACATCCTTAACCCCAAGGACGGGCGCCCCGTGGCCATTCCCACCCAGGACATGGTCCTGGGCAGCTACTACCTGACCATGGAGAAGGAAGGGGTTCCCGGCGAAGGGAAAGTTTTTAAGGATCCCAATGAGGCCATCATGGCCTACTACAATAATGACGTATCCCTCCACGCCAAGGTCAAGGTCCGCATCCCCGGGCACGGGCTGATGGAAACCACGGTGGGAAGGGTTATATTTAATGAAGTAATTCCTCCGGAACTGGGTTACATCAACCAGGTTGCCGAAAAGAAGGTACTGGTCAAAATTGTGGACGACTGCTACCGGAAGCTGGGCTTCTCCAAAACCACCAAGCTCCTGGACGGGATCAAGAAGCTGGGCTTCAGCTTCGCAACCAAGGCGGGGATTACCATCGGGATGCAGGACATCACCATCCCCCCTGAGAAAGGAGAAATTCTGAGAGAAGCCGAAGAGAAGGTAGAAAAAGTAGAGTTCCAGTACCGCCGGGGCCTGATTACTGAAGATGAGCGCTACCGCAAGGTGATCGGCATCTGGAACGAGGCCACCAGGGAAGTGACCGAGGCCCTGGTTAAGTCCCTGGACCGCTTTAACCCGGTCTACATGATGGCTAATTCCGGCGCCCGTGGTAACATCCAGCAGATCCGCCAGCTGGCCGGGATGCGGGGCCTGATGGCAGACCCCTCTGGCCGGATTATCGACCTGCCCATCAAAGCCAACTTCCGGGAAGGCCTGACGGTCCTGGAATACTTCATCTCCACCCACGGCGCCCGCAAGGGTCTGGCCGACACCGCGCTGCGGACGGCCGACTCCGGCTACCTGACGCGCCGCCTGGTGGACGTGGCCCAGGACGTCATTGTCCGGGAAGAGGATTGCGGTACCTCCCAGGGCATTGAGGTGGGCGAGATCAAAGACGGCACCAATGTTATTGAAAAGCTGGAAGACCGGATCACCGGCCGCACGGCCCTGGAAGACGTCGTGCATCCCGAAACAGGGGATATCCTGGTCCGCGCCGGCGAGGAAATCCAGGAAGACCAGGCCGAAAAAATAAAAGGAGCAGGCCTGGATAAGGTGAAAATCCGCTCTGTCCTGACCTGCAAAACCCGCTACGGGGTTTGCATCAAATGCTACGGGCGCAACCTGGCCACGGGCCGGAAAGTGGACATCGGCGAGGCCGTGGGCATCATTGCCGCCCAGAGCATTGGCGAGCCGGGTACCCAGTTGACCATGCGCACCTTCCACACCGGCGGTGTGGCCGGGGACGACATCACCCAGGGCTTGCCCCGGGTGGAGGAGCTCTTCGAGGCCAGGCGGCCCAAGGGCCAGGCCGTTGTAGCCGAGGTCGACGGTACCGTGACGGTCCGGGAGGTTAAAGGGCGCAGGGAAATCGAGGTCACGGCGGAGGACGGCGAGAAAAAGGTCTACCAGGTGCCCTACGGCGCCCGCGTCAAGGTGCGGGACGGCGACCACGTTTACGCCGGGGATGAGCTGACCGAAGGATCCGTGAATCCCCACGACCTGCTCAAGATCAAGGGAGTCCAGGGGGTGCAGGTCTACCTGCTCCAGGAAGTACAGCGGGTTTACCGGCTCCAGGGCGTGGATATCAACGACAAGCACATCGAAGTGATGATCCGCCAGATGCTGCGCAAGGTGAAGGTTGAAGATCCCGGCGATACCGACCTGCTGCCGGGCGGGCTGATCGATGTCTTTGAGTTTGAGGAGGAAAACAAGCGGATCATTGCCAGGGGCGGCGAGCCCGCCACGGCTAAACCCGTGCTGCTGGGCATTACCAAGGCTTCCCTGGCCACCGATTCCTTCCTTTCCGCGGCCTCCTTCCAGGAAACCACCCGGGTCCTCACCGATGCGGCCATCAAGGGCAAGACGGACCCGCTTATGGGCTTGAAGGAAAACGTGATCATCGGCAAACTGGTCCCGGCGGGTACAGGCATGTCCCGCTACCGCAACATTTCCGTGGTGGCGGAGGAAGCCGATCTGGAGCTGGAGGATTTGTCGGAAATAAACCTTGTATACGGTGAAACTACGACTATCTAGGTTTTAGGGCAGGGTGCCTGGAGACTGTTCCAAGGTGTCAGGGGTGTGTTTGGGGAACGGTTCTCCCGGGGCACCCTGCCTTGGATCTGACGCCTTTTTCGCCAGCCTGCCCGGAATGCGTTAAAATAAAGGAAATGTTGACAATGGCCCAATTGAGTGGTAATATGTTTAAGTGTCTGGATTTCAGGAGGTTTTAAGTAACCATGAAACGGCTCATCTCTGCACGGAAAAGGACTGTGGGAACAAAACAGACCTTGAAGGCCGTCGAGCGGGGGCTGGCCAAGGTTGTCTATGTAGCCAAGACCGCCGACAGGCACGTTGTGGAGCCGCTCCTGCAGATTTGTGCTGAGAAAGGAATTCCGGTTATACAGGTGGATTCCATGCAGGCCCTGGGTAAAGCCTGCCGGATCGATGTGGGTTGCGCTTCAGCCGCCATTACGGAGGAATGATGGGTTTACGGGCTGGGACTAAAGGTCCCGGTATCCTGCAGGAATCTGTCCCGGGAGGCGTCCTGGATGGAAGAAGCTTTTACTTTATCCTTTGAACTAAGGGAAGGAGGTGTAATCGAAGTATGCCGACCATTAACCAGCTGATCCGCAAGGGCCGGGAAGTAGTCAAGAAAAAATCAGCATCTCCCGCCTTGAAGGAGTGTCCCCAGAAGCGCGGTGTATGTACCAGGGTCTATACCACTACACCCAAGAAGCCGAACTCCGCCCTGCGCAAGGTGGCACGGGTAAGGCTGACGAACGGTATCGAGGTAACCTCCTATATTCCGGGAATCGGACATAATTTACAGGAGCACTCGGTGGTCCTGGTACGGGGCGGCCGGGTTAAAGATATCCCCGGTGTCCGTTATCACATCGTGCGCGGTGCCCTGGACTCCGCCGGAGTGCAGAACCGGAACAAGGCCCGCTCCAAGTACGGTGCCAAGCGCCCCAAGAAATAAGCAGGTTTTTCGACAAGTTCCTGTCAACCTAAAAGCTTTTAGCAAGTTTGCTTCCCTAAAACTCTGCTATGTCTTCGGCAAGTTTTTCCGGCTTAAAGCTTTAAGATTTGAGAAACCTGTGTATTTATTGATCTACCCTATTTACGCAGCAAAGGGGGGAAATAAATGCCTAGAAGAGGGGCTGTTCCGAAACCTGATGTTTTACCGGACCCCGTTTACCAGAGCAAGGTGCTCACCAAGCTGATCAACCAGGTCATGCTGAAGGGCAAAAAAAGCATTGCCGAAAAGATAGTCTACGGCGCCCTGGATATTATCAGGGAAAGAACCGGCAAAAACCCGCTGGAGGTTTTTGAAACGGCCATGAAAAACGTCATGCCCGTCCTGGAGGTGAAAGCCCGTCGCGTGGGCGGCGCCAACTATCAGGTCCCGGTTGAAGTGCGGCACGACCGCAGGCAGACCCTGGCCATCCGCTGGCTGACCCGGTATGCCCGGGAGCGCGCCGGCCGGACCATGGAAGAAAAGCTAGCCAGTGAAATCCTGGATGCGGCTAACAACACCGGCGGCGCAGTGAAGAAAAAGGAAGATACACATAAAATGGCAGAAGCCAACAAAGCATTCGCGCACTACAGGTGGTAAGGAGTGACTCAGGTGGCGCGGGAATTTCCGTTAAATAAAATCAGAAATATTGGGATTATGGCCCACATAGACGCCGGCAAGACCACCACCACCGAAAGAATCCTCTTTTATACCGGGAGGGTTCACAAAATCGGGGAGGTCCACGACGGCGCGGCCACCATGGACTGGATGGTCCAGGAGCAGGAGCGGGGTATTACCATTACTTCCGCTGCTACTACCTGCCGCTGGCGCGACTGCCAGATTAATATTATCGACACGCCAGGCCACGTGGACTTCACAATGGAGGTAGAGCGCTCCCTGCGTGTGCTGGACGGCGCTGTTGCCGTGTTTTGCTCCGTGGGCGGCGTTGAACCGCAGTCTGAAACTGTCTGGCGGCAGGCCGATAAATACGGAGTTCCGCGCATTGCATACGTCAATAAGATGGACCGGGTAGGCGCAGACTACTATCGCGTCATTCAGATGATCAGGGACCGGCTGGGCGCAAACCCGGTGGCCCTGCAACTTCCCATAGGTACGGAAGACAAGTTTTGCGGGGTTGTCGACCTGATCAAGAACAAGGCCATTATTTATAAGGATGACCTGGGTACCCTGAGCGAAGAGTCGGAAATACCGGCGGAACTGGCCGAAGAGGCGGCAGCCATGCGTAGCCGCCTGATTGAAGTGGTGGCTGAAAATGATGAAGAATCACTGATGCTTTACCTGGAAAACGAAACGCTGACGGAGGAGCAAATCCGGCAGGGGCTGCGTAGGGCTACCCTGGCCGTGAAACTGATCCCCGTCCTGTGCGGCTCGTCCTTTAAAAACAAAGGCGTGCAGCCGCTGCTGGACGCCATTGTAGATTACCTGCCCTCTCCGGTGGACATACCGCCGGTCCAGGGGATCGACCCCCGGGACAACACGGAAGCCTCCCGGCAGGCCAGCGAAGACGAGCCCTTTGCGGCCCTGGCTTATAAAATTGCCGTGGATCCCTACGTGGGCAAGCTGACCTACTTCAGGGTATACTCCGGAAACCTCAAGTCGGGTTCTTATATCTACAATTCCAACCGCAACCGGCGGGAGAGGATTGGGCGGATCCTGAGGATGCACGCCAACCACCGGGAGGATATCGACTGGGTCCACACCGGCGATATCGTCGCGGCGGTGGGACTGAAAATCACTGCCACAGGGGATACCCTCTGTGACGAGAAAGCTCCCATCGTACTGGAGTCCATGGAAATTCCAGAACCGGTGATCCAGGTGGCCATTGAACCAAAAACAAAGCAGGACCAGGAAAAAATGGGCCTGGCCCTGCAGAAGCTGGCTGAAGAGGACCCAACCTTCAGGATCAGCACCGATCCGGAGACCGGCCAGACCCTGATCTCGGGTATGGGTGAGCTGCACCTGGAAATCATTGTGGACAGGATGCTGCGGGAGTTCAAGGTGGAGGCCAACGTGGGCAGGCCCCAGGTGGCCTACAAGGAGACCATCCGGAAAAAGGTCAAGGCGGAGGGCAAGTTTATCCGTCAAACCGGCGGTCGCGGCCAGTACGGCCATGTGGTGCTGGAAGTGGAACCCCGGAATCCGGGCGAGGGCTTCCTTTTCACCAATAAAATAGTAGGCGGGGTTATTCCCAAGGAGTTCATCCCGGCGGTGGAGGCCGGTGTCAGGGAAGCCATGGAGAACGGCATCCTGGCCGGGTTCCCCATGATCGACGTGGGCGTCACCCTCCTGGACGGTTCCTACCACGATGTGGACTCCTCCGAGATGGCCTTCAAGATTGCCGGTTCCATAGGGTTTAAGAACGCGGCCACCAAGGCCGATCCCACCCTACTGGAGCCGATCATGAAAGTGGAAGTTGTGGTCAATGACGAATACATGGGCGATGTAATCGGCGACATCAACGCCCGGCGCGGCCGGATAGAGGAAATGAAGGCCCGGGGCGGCGTACAGGTGATCACCGCCTACGTGCCCCTGGCAGAAATGTTCGGTTACGCCACAGACCTGCGCTCCCGCACCCAGGGACGCGGTATTTACACCATGCAGTTCGACCACTACGCCCAGACGCCGGACAATATTGCGGAAGGAATTATTGCCAGGCGGCAGGGTTAAAATACTGACAGGGCAGTATAATTTCCAGCATACTTAAACACTTTCACAAACCGAGTATTTGTTAAGGAGGCAAATTTTAATGGCAAAGCAAAAGTTTGAACGTACCAAACCCCACGTTAATATCGGTACCATCGGACACGTGGACCACGGTAAAACCACCCTGAC
>LFSA01000053.1 GCA_001512635.1 Pelotomaculum sp. DTU098
GGGTTTTGGAGCGGGTTGCACCGGATCCTGGACTTTCAGAGACTGCATAACTTTCATGTAATCGTTGACAATGCTCGAGCCATAATCCGGAGACGGCGCCCACCGGCCGCCCAGATCCTCGACGTACTGCAGCTTCCCCGCCCAACCGCTTTTTAAAACGGCGTCTCTGCGCGGATCCAGAACCTTTGTCCCGGACGGCAGGTTTCCTCCGTAATAATATGCATGCCAGTGCTGGAACTGGGCTTCTATACCATCAGAAGGAGTGGTGAAGGAGGCGCCATGCTGGTTGCCAAAGGCTCCCAGACCAGCAAAATTATTCTGCTCGGGTTTGACCAGCCCTCCGAATTTCCAGAAAGCGGTTTCCTTGCAGGACTGGGCAAACACGGCATCCCAGCGAATTCCGTATTTTGCCCCCATGTCGACATATATTTGTACATAATCAGGCGCCTTTGGGTTTTTAGCGGCCAGGAACGCGCGGGCCTGTGATATAGTTGCCATTGCGGCAGTTTTCACAGGTGTTGCGCCGGGTTTTTCAGGTGGGCTGGCTGGGCTGGTTTTGGGCCGGAGCCCCATGGCAGTTGCCAGGCCCACTGTGATTGCTTTCGCCAGACCATCAAGAAAGGCAGGGTTTTTCAAGCTGGCAGCATCAGTTTTATGGTCAATAAAAAGGTTTTCCAGTAAAACTGCCGGCATTATCGTTTCCCTTAAGACATAAAAATCAGCCTTTTTTTTGCCCCGGTCCACGAATCCGGCATCTTTAAGGTAAGCGGCAACTGCACCGTGCACTGTATCCCTTAATCTCTCCGTATCCGCTTTGGCGCCGCTGTAGATATAACTCTCAAAACCCGTCCCGCCCCCGGCATTGACATGGATGGAGCAGAAATAATTCGCATTTACTCTATTAGCTATGGAACAGCGTTCAGCTAAATCCAGATATATGTCACTGTCTCTGGTGAGAATGACCTCAACGTCGTAACTTGAAAGGTTTTTTGCCAGCCTCTTGCTGATCTCCAAGTTGATGTTCTTTTCCAGCAGGCCGTTGCCGACGGCCCCGGGATCCTTCCCACCGTGACCTGGATCAATTACAAGTCTGATGAAAACCACCCCCGTTTCTTTATTTATTGAGTCGTTCTTTTATCTAGCTTGTTTTGAAGTCATTCCGAAGAATTTCATCTCTGTGTCCTTGGCATTATGTTGTACTATATAGCCTGCCCCGCGTTACGGGTGCTTCTTCGTTAGTTTACAAGACATAAACCGAACAAATGTTCCCAAAGGGTATTATAACAGGCAAAAATCCCCACTGTCAATTACAGGTTTGTATGAAAAAACATATCATTTTATAATGATATGTTCCATATATTACCATGAACAATACCAAGAACAATATTATTTTAGCTTTTACTGAGTCAGTATTTTTTCTGACTGCCTCCCGCAATTAAAAAACAGATCCACAATTGACAGGTTAGGGATAAACTCTCCCCAGAGCTGGGGGTATTCCGGGTGAACAAAGGATTGGAAGATAACCTCAATCCCTTCCCGGGCGAAAGCAGACTGGTCCAAATGGCGCAGGGTGCCCCTACCCGTACCGGTCAGGTACCTGGTCCCGCCCACACATTTAACCAGTTTGACCAGGTGGTCAAGGGGACTTTCATAATCAAGATTCAGTTCGGATGACCTGACCATGTGGGCGGGGGATGAAAAGAGGCCCGCCAGGCTTTTAATCAGGCTGATGTTGAAATCGGCCAGCATCGGGCAGTCCAGGTCATAAACCTGCTGGATGGCAGGGAAGTATTCTGCGAAAAAAGGGGCCCTGGCATAACATGATTGCAGTGTTTTAAGGTGTTTTTTCCTCCATTTTTCCGGCTCAACCATCACAATATCTTTTATGGGCAGTAAACTCCCCTTTCCCTGAACCGGAACAGTCAGCCAGAGAGGCCCGCCGGGTGATTTGACGGACACCCGGCTGACAAAACTCTTGCCCCTGGGGAACTGCGCGTCATCCAGGAAAATAAAGACATCGCAATTTAATAGCTTGTGAAAATAACCCAGCCAGGGCAGAAAATTAGGCTGGTGAATGGCTACCGTGGTCATGCCTGTTCCCCTGCTTCCTGCCAGGCCAGGATCTTCTTTAGCCCCGTTTCCAGATCCACAAGGGGTTTAAAGCCCAGAACCGATCTGGCCAGTGTAGTATCAATGCGGTACTCCCTTTCGTCCACCCAGCCGTCCTCGTAGACGATTTCACTCTTTGAGCCGGTTATCTGTAAAGCTTTTTGAGCAAGTCCGGTGATTGTAATAGTTTCATCACTGGCAATATTAAAGACCCCGCCTACTGCAGCCGGGTTTGTGACGGCCAGGTAAACCGCCACGGCGGCATCGGTGGCAAAGAGATATGAGCGGATTTGCTTGCCTCCGCCCCGCACCACCAGCGGCAGGCCGGCCCTGGCCCTTTTTAAGAAAACCACCGGAGCATTATCCCTGCCCAGGCCGGGCCCGTACAGGTCGGAATAACGGAGCGTGACGACTTGCAGGCCGTATTCCCTGGCCATAACCTTACAATAATATTCACCCGCAAGCTTCGTGGCCCCGTAAAGCAGGACCGGATCCAGGGGGTGCCGCTCATCGATGGGCGTGTATACTTGCCTGCCGTATACTGAGATGGAGGAGGCATATACCACCAGCGCCCTCTGGGCGTGCGCCTCCTTCAGCACATTGTAGAGCCCTACGGTTCCCACTGCGACATACTGGCGTTCCAGAGAACGGTCGCATTGGGTTACGGGAAAGGCTGTGTGGACAACCACGTCTTTCCCCTGGACCGCCCTTTTAACTACATTTTCGTCATTGATGTCACCCCGGATGAATTCCACCTTTTCCACGAGATCTGCAATATTTCTCTCATAACCCGGCCTGCAGTTATCCAGTACCGTAATTGCAGCGCCCTTTTGGTGCAGCAGGCGGGCGACATGGGAGCCCAGGAACCCGGCTCCCCCGGTAACCAGAACCCTGCAACCCCTTAAATCATCCATAAACTTACCTCACTCCATTTTTATTAACTAATTAACCTGCTCCTTTTTTCCGGCAACCCGGGCCGGGATCCCCATAGCCACCACATTTGCCGGAATATCCTTGACCACAACGGCGCCGGCGCCGACCAGGGCCCGGCTCCCGACCTTCCTGCCCGGCAATACCACAGCCCCGATCCCAATCTGGGCGCCTTCCTCTATTTTTACCCCTCCGCCAAGTTTGGCTCCGGGTGAGATGTGCGCATAATCCTTAACTATGCAATCATGCTCGATGACAGCAGAGGTATTGATGATAACGTGGCTGCCGATTTTAGCGCCGCTGTTGATCACGGCGCCGGCCAGCACAACTGTGCCCTGGCCGATGGTTACATCGCCGGCAATGGTTGCCCCTGGGTGAATGATTTTGGCAAACTTAACCTTACTGCTGCTTAACTTTTTTGCCACTGTTTCCCGGACTGAATTGTCACCAATGGCTAACACGGCAAGAAGCGCCGGGTGCTCCCGGTAAAGTTCCGGAATGTCGGCAATTGAACCGAGGACCGGAAAGCCGCCGACTTTTTGCCCCCGGAGTTCCAGGTTATCATCCACAAACCCCAGGAAATGCTTATCAGCGCAGGCCACCTGCAGCGCATCGGCCACAACCCTGCCGTGGCCGCCGGCACCGGCTATAACCACCTCTTCCCTGGCCGATATCTCATCCAGACCAGCTGTATCCGAACCCTGCCGCTTCAGGACAACCCCCAGGGTTTTCAGGAGAATCTTCAAGTCCAAAAGGAATGAGCAATGGTCGATGTACCAGAGGTCCAGCTCAATTCTTTCCCGCCAGCTCAAAAGATTGCGTCCATTCACCTGGGCCCAGCCGGTCAGTCCCGGTTTCATCAGCAGCCTTCGCCTTTGTCGGGAGTCGTAACGCTGCACCTGGTAGTGCAGGGTAGGACGCGGGCCCACCAGGCTCATGTCACCCTTCAAAACATTAAATAACTGGGGCAGTTCATCCAGGCTGAAGCTGCGCAGCACCCTCCCCACCCTGGTAATCCTTGCCTCGTCGTTGCCGGGAAGAGGGCAGGCAATGCCGGCCCCGTTTTGGTCCGGGACCATGGTCCTGAATTTAAAAATAAGAAACTGCCGGCCTTCCCTGCCGGTCCTCCACTGGCAGAAAAAAACGGGAAAACCGCTGTCGAGAACCACGGCCAGTGAGATTAACACCAGGAGCGGGGACAAAATAACCAGGGCCGCCAGGGCTGCGCAAAAATCGAATAACCTTTTGAAATATTTCGGGTATACCTGCATCCGATCCACCTGTTGCCTGAGATAAATAAACCCGGTCCTCACACCATTTTATGTAAGAAAACGAAAATGGTGAAATTCTGACCTTTTTCAGATGCGAAGCATATAATACATAAATCCAGGGTCGGTTGAGGTGGCCTATGATTTTATTTTCCTCTGGTAAGAAGAAACGCTGGTTGAGCCTAATCATGTCCATTTTGATGGTCAACACCGTGCTGATTGCGTCCCTGCCATCGAAACCACTGGAAGCTGCCCTTGAGAGTGAACCCGGCTCAAGTGGGCAGGAAAACAGCATGGCCTGTGAATTAGTTGATTTCAGGGCTCTCTTTGACCAGCTTGACCGGAAGGGGGGTGATTGGTACAAGAATTCCAATAATGAAGCAGGGTATCTTGCTTTCCGGGAAGCTTATGTACTGCAGGCTTATTTGCTGATGTACGAAACTTACCGGGATACCTGCTACCTTGAGAAATTCATTGAGCATGCGGACAGCGTGCTGAAACAGCGGGACAGTGAACGTGGAGTCACCGACTACCGCGGCTTGAGCCTTCCCGCCTGGCGCCGCACAGATGAACCCGGCGCCCCCAACCCGCGCATTTTGGGCGGGCGGTATACTCACCTTGTTGTGGAGACAGCCAGCATTGCCTACCCTTTCGCCTGGTTTGCCCAGATAGTTAAAAACGATCCGGAGCTTTGCAATTATAAACGCAAGGCTGACGTATATTTAAGGGCTGCAGCTGATGCTGTTGCCGTTCACGACGACGAATGGCAGGAATCGGGTGAAGGAGGCTTCTATATCTTCAGAAAAGGCTCTCCCTACTGGTGTGACGGGGTTGGTATCCCCTTTAACCAGAACCTGGGCATGGCCCGGACTCTCCTGAAATTATGGCAGGTAACGGGAGAGGCAAAGTACCTGGACAGGATTACCAGGATCGCCCGTCACTTTCAGGAACACCTCACTCTGGCGACTGACCGTTATGTCTGGAACTACTGGTATGGATATGGTTATCACGGCTGGTCCGTGGAACAGCAGGTCAGTGAAAACACCCCGTCCTACGGAGGTTATAAAAAGTACGAGGATTTTCGTCACGGGGCTGTGGCTGCTGATTTTGTCGTCCTAGCCTACCAGGCCGACATCGCCTTTACAGAAGACGTTCATATTTACCGTTTTGCCAGAACACTGGAAAATAACCTGATCAGGGATGATGGAGGAATCAACGAGTTTGTCAACGGCTTGAGCGCAGACGGTGGAAGCAATACGAAAATAAGTAATGACAGTATTCTAATCGGGTTGTGGATGCGCTACCACAGGGTAGCCCCCTCCCTCTTTGACAATACCTGTCAGCAGGTTGCAGGTTTAACCAAAGTGGGGGCTTCAGGCCTGCTGGTGGTAGCCTATTTGAACTGGGCATCAAAAAACCGTATACCTGAGATTAACTGTTTGTGTCAATAAAAACTATAAGTCCTTTTAACGTAGCTCATCTAAGGCCTGAGATTATAACGCTCCAGGCGTTTCCAGGCTGTTATATCAACAGATACCGAAAAAGAATCAAGGAGGTAGTGACTAAAAAATGCGGATAAAAGGTAGGAGAATTTGGGCTTTAGCCATTGCCGGAGCTTTACTGGTATTTCTCCTCTGTCTCCTTGCGGGCTGCGGCAAAACGCAATCTACAGAGACTACCCCCGGCAGCACACAGGCGCCAGGCCAGGAAGCAGTGGATCAGGCCAGCCCTGACAGCACTCAGGCTCCCGGACAGGAACAGGCCCAGCCAGGAATGAGTTCTAACGGGGAACAGAAAGCTGATAAGCCCGGCAAGAAGGTGGAGATCCTTAAAAATGGTTCATTTGAAATGGGGCATTACGGCTGGTCTCCCCAGGAAGGAACAATTATAACAGAGGACGACGGCAACAAGTGTGTGAGTGTAAAATATAGCTGGGGGCTTTACCAGTTTTTAGAGGTTCACCAAGGTCAAACTTATGAAATAACCTGCCAGGTAAGACAGGATCAGGAGCCCATATCCACAGCCAGGATGTGCATTATCTTTTATAGCAAAGACCATAAGATTTTGAATGAACGTACAGTAGATATTATTCACATACCCGGAAACGAATGGGAAGACATCCCCCCTGCCACATTCACTGTTCCGAAAGGGGCTGCTTTCACCAAGCTATTCCTGCTTTCAAACGGTCATGGCAGTGTTTGCTTTGACAACATCAGCATAACGCCGGTAGCCGGGGATTCAGCCGAAGCCGAAAAGAGTTAAAACGGCTTTGTTAAACTTAGCGATTTGAGCTTATTGAGCATTGTTTAAAAAGCAGATCATTAACATTAACCGGTTAGATGGTCATATACGTTTTCCTGGAGTGGAGATAAATTGATTATGGCTTGTTTTTTCTGGATCCTCGTCCTGACCCTGTTTTATATTTTTGCGGGATATCCACTGCTGCTGTTGCTGCTCTCGGCCTTGACCCCCCGGAAACCACTTCCCGCACCGGACCATTTACCGGACGTTACGTTGATTGTAACCGCCTACAATGAAGAGGCTGTTATTAAAAGGAAATTGGAGAACTGCCTGGAGCTTGACTACCCTGAAGAAAAGCTTGAGATTATGGTTGTCTCCGATGGTTCAAACGACCGGACCGACGAGATTGTAGGCGATTTCGCTGGTCGCGGGGTAACCCTGCTCAAGACCGGCGGCAGAATTGGTAAAACTGCAGCGCAAAACGAGGCGGCCCGGCAGGCCCGGGGGGAAATACTTGTTTTTTCCGATGCCAACTCAATCTGGGAGCAGGATGCGCTAAAACGCCTGGTTGCCCCCTTTCAAGATCCCCGGGTGGGTTATGCCTGCGGCCGGCTTGAATATACCAATACCCGGGAGGGCTCCAGCAGCTTTTCAGAGGGACTGTACTGGCGGTATGAAATTTTCCTGAGGCGCCTGGAATCGGCTACCGGTGCCATTACCGCTGGAAACGGCGCAATTTATGCAGTAAGGTCGACGGACTATTTTAACTTTAAGAGTAACCAGAGCCATGATTTTGAATTCCCCCGCCACATGGTCTTGAAATCGAAAAGGGCGGTTTACGTTCACGAGGCTGTTGCCTGGGAAAAGGCCGGCGTTACTACCGAAGATGAGTTTAAACGTAAAGTCAGAATGCTGGCCAGGGTCTGGGGCAGTATCCTTAAGGCGCCGGTTTTGCCCGGCGCCCTTCTTCACAATTTAAGTTTCACCTGGAAATTTATAACTCACCGGGTCCTCCGGTATCTGGCGCCGTTCCTGCTGGTCCTGGTTTTTATTCTGAATGTTTTTCTGTATCCCCAGGGCCGGCTCTACCAAATCCTTTATCTGCTCCAGATTACATTTTACTCCCTGGCCCTTGCCGGGGCGGTCTATAGAATCAAAGCCAGGGTCTTTTATATTCCCTTTTACTTTTGCCTGTTTCATTACGCCTGTATAAGAGGGCTGCTTCAAGCCCTTTTCAAAAATCCCCCTGCTGTCTGGGAAAAAGCCGGGAGCACGAGAACATAAAGCCATAATAAGCCCACCTGAGATCAGCGCCTGTTGCGGTTTGCAGCAGGCGTTTTCTGTTCTTGGCTGATATTACCAGCTTTTAAAAAAAGGGGTATCTGAGAATATTGTCGAAAATCGAAATATGTAGAAATTTATCTATATAAACCAAACAGAGGGGGGTTTTACTAATTACCTAGTTATTTGATAAGTTTCAAGTTTCATGTTTTATCGTCCGCAAGCTGATTAAAGACACCTGAGGAGGGATGACTTTTTGACATCAGCGAAGAGAACCATGCAATTCTGGCTTTGGCTTCTTGTTGCCTGCTTTGCCTTCCTGGCTTTTTTGCCCGCATCCATTGGACAAGCTGCCGAAGTTAGAGACCTAAGGGCTTACTTCGACCAGCTTGACAGCCGGGGTGGCGACTGGAACAAGAACTCCAACAACGATTACGGTTTACTTGCCTTCCGTGAAGCATATGTACTTCAATCTTACCTGTTGATGTATGAGACATACAAGGACACCCGCTATTTGGACAAGTTCGTGGATCATGCCGACAGTGTGCTGAAACAGCGTGACAATATTAGAAAGGTTACCGATTATCGCGGTTTGAGCCTTCCCGCCTGGCGGCACACCGATCCTCCCAACGACAGCAACCCGCTCATCCTCGGCGGAAAATTTTACCACGTTGCCGTTGATACGGGCAATATATCCTATCCTTACGCCTGGTTTGCCAGGCTTGTCAAAAACGATCCCGGCTTATCCGCTTACAACAGCAAGGCAGACATTTACCTTCAGGCTGCCAAGGACGCCATCAGCGTCCACGAGGACGAGTGGCGCGAGTCCGGCGGGGCCGGTTACTATATTTACAGAAAGGGCTCTCCCTACTGGTGCGACGGGGTAGGTGTCCCGCACAACCAGAACCTTGGCCTGGCCCGCACCATGCTGAATATCTACCTGGTGACCGGGGAAACAAAATACCTGGACCGGGTAACAAAGATTGCCCGGCATTTTAAAAACAACCTCACCCTGGAAGGGGACCGCTACGTCTGGTATTACTGGTGGGGCCTGGGCTATACCGGCTGGACAAGCAGCCAGAAGGTTAGCGTCAATACCCCCAACTACGGCGGTTATAAAAAATACGAAGACTTCCGCCACGGGGCTGTTGACGGTGATTTTGTAGCGATGGCCTACCAGGCCGGCATCGTTTTCGATGAAACGGACATGCAGCGTTTTGCCAATACAATCGGGAAAAACATAATCCGCTCCGACGGTAAAATCAACGAGACGGTCAGCAGCGTCAAGTTAAACGGCAGCAACGACATCTTAATCGGCCTCTGGCTGCGCTTCAACGACCGGGTGCCCACCCTCTTTGACGCCACCTATCAACGGGCTTCCAATTATACCTCAGTGGGCGCGCCGGGACTGCTTGTTGTTGCTTACATGAACTGGGCCTATAACGGCCCCGGCAGCGGTAAGCAACCGCCCACGCCACCCCCGCCACAGGATACCACTCCCCCGCAGGTGGAGATTGTACAACCGGCTGGCGGCGCAGCCTTGGATTTGCAGGTCAGTGTTGCCGCCTCGGCCACGGACGACACTGGCGTAGTGGGAGTTGATTTTGAATATTCCCTGGGCGCTGACGGCCCCTGGACTGCCCTGGCCAGCGGCGTCAAGGGGGAACAGAACTGGACTGCAAACTGGAGCACCCGGAACATGCCCGACGGCACTTATTACCTGCGTGCTGTGGCCAGAGACGCTGCAGGCAATACCGGCAACTCCGCTGCTGTGGCAGTTACCATATCAGGCAGGACCACACCTGCACCGGGTGAAGGCGAGCTGGTGATCAACGGCGACTTCAGCCGGGACAGGGAAGGCTGGTCAGCCGGCGGCAGCATGGAAACAGAGATTACAGGCAATAAATATGCTGCCAACAATTATAACTGGCAGCTCTACCAGGATTTGCAACTACAGCCCGGCGATTACACTTTGAACGCCCTGACTAAGAAAATGACCGGGTCAGAAGCCAGGATCTGCGTCTTCTATATTGACGACAAGGGAAACCGGACCCTGGACCAGGACACCAGGTACACAATCAAAGGCGCCGGCTGGGAAGAGGTGCCGGAGATCAAATTCAGCGTCCCGGCCTCCGCTGCTACCACCCGGATTTACCTTTTGAGCGTAGATACAAGCACTGTGGGCTTTGACAACATCTCCCTCAGGGGAGAAGGCACGGACCCCGGGACTGGTGATGATGACGTTCCAGAGCCCGGTGACGGTGATAATGAGGAACCAGAGCCTGGCGATGGTGATAATGACAATCCAGGACCAGGCGACGGTGAGCCGGA
>LFSA01000137.1 GCA_001512635.1 Pelotomaculum sp. DTU098
CAGGACGGTGATATCTTCTCTTTTTGTCTGTAAAACTCCTACAATAACTTTACACTAACGCAAACAGGCAAAAAAAGCGGTTTTTATCAAAAATATATATTGACTTTTACTGGAATCGTTGGTACCATTTAGTTGAGATTTTATAAATTTTGTCGTATTTTGCTAGGAGGGATAGAATGAAGTCAACGGGTATTGTCAGAAAGGTGGACGAGCTGGGTAGAGTAGTTATTCCCATTGAGCTCAGACGCACCCTGGGAATCGACGAAAAGGATCCCCTTGAGATTTACGTCGACTCCGAAAAAATTATCTTAAAGAAGTATGAGCCTGCCTGCGTTTTTTGCGGTAACGCTTCCGACGTCCAGCATTACCGCGGCAAGATGGTCTGCCGCGAGTGCGCTCTGGCCATGTTTGAAAATGCCAAAGCGATGTAGTTAACCAGCGGGAGGGGTTATTAGATCTCTCCCTTTTTCATGTCCTGCTTTTTGCCTAACACCGCCTGGTAAACATCACGCCTGGAGATGCCGCGGAGGCGGGCTACCCGGCGCATGGCCTCTTTTTGTTCTATGCCCTCTGCCTCCAGCAGGGCAACGTGGTCGGCGGGATCAAGGGCGAGGGCAGGATCCTCTTTCTCTGTTTCACCCGGGACACCTGGGGCTGCAGCCCCCGTAGCTCCCGCCACCACAAGGGTGAATTCGCCACGGGGTTCCTGTTCCTGAAACCGGTTTAAAAGTTCCTGGAGGGAACCCCTGACAATTTCTTCGTGCTTTTTGGTCAGTTCCCTGGCTGCAGCCGCTGGACGGTCGCCGAGGATTTCCAGGAGATCTGCCAGGGTGGCCAGCAGCCGGTGCGGCGCCTCATAAAAAACCAGTGTTCCTTTCTGGCTGCGGAGCTCCAGTAGCTTTTGCCGCCTGGCTTTACCTGTTGCAGGTAAAAACCCGGCAAAAACAAATTCGTCAGTCGGCAGCCCCGAAATAACCAGAGCTGTAATCCCGGCACTGGGGCCTGGCACAGGCACAACTTTGAATCCCCTGGCCAGGGCCGCCGCCACGAGCACGGCGCCCGGGTCAGAGATACCCGGAAGGCCCGCGTCGGAAACCAGGGCTATGTTTTTGCCGGAGGCCAGAAGCTCTAATAATGCTTCTCCCTTCCTGGCCTGGTTGAATTTGTGGTAACTGGTAAGCCGGGTATGGATATCGTAGTGACTGAGCAATTTCCTGGTATGGCGGGTATCCTCGGCCGCAATGAGGTCTACCTCGCGCAGCACCCTTAAGGCCCGCAGAGTAATGTCCTCCAGGTTACCTATGGGCGTAGCGCAGAGGTAAAGCGTTCCCTTTGTTTTCTGATCCAGCCAGGCCACCTCCCCGGCATAGATTGCAATCCTTATCCACAGGGGTCAGGCTCCGTTTTCCTGCGGAGCTTTAAGCTCCATTTCTTTTCTTAAAAAAGCCATGCAGAAGAGGCATTCGCCCACCCGCCTGCGACCGAAATACAGGTTGCAGATATGATATTCCTGATCATAGAGGTCCAGCAGGTTAATAAATCCCCTGTACTTGACTCCCGCTTCACCGGAACTCTTTGCGCCGGAGCAGCCCTCGCGGTAAGCAGCGGCCAGCTCTGTCCTGAGCTGGGTGTTCTCTTCCTCCATTTGACGCAATTCATCCTTTAATTCCCGCACCTCGGCCACAAGGGCATGCAATTTGAGTTCTATATCTTTAACCCGTTTTAAAAGGGATGGCACTAAACTCTCTCCTCGTCTGAATGTTTGGGACACTCTTTTTTATGGTTGCAGCCTTTGGGATGAGCTTCTTTCAGGGTAATCTCACCGGCCTGGTACTCCTTGATGATTTTGCTTTCCTTAAGTTCCACGTTAAGACAGTTTTTAAAAATATTGACGCCGGATACTTTGCCCTCTCCGTCCGGTGTAATAACCCAGCTGCCCAGTTCGGGGAAATTCTCCCGGGCATGTTCGTAGGACTCGTTTTCATATTTAAGACAACACATCAACCTGCCGCAGATCCCGGATATTTTGGTGGGGTTGAGGGACAGGTTCTGTTCCTTGGCCATACGGATGGAAACCGAAGCAAAATCTGAAAGCCAGGTGGAACAACAGAGTTCCCGGCCGCAACAGCCCAGTCCCCCGATCATTTTGGCTTCGTCCCTGACGCCGATTTGTCTCAGCTCGATCCTGGTCCTGAAAACAGCGGCAAGGTCTTTAACCAGTTCCCGGAAATCGATCCTGCCGTCGGCAGTAAAGTAAAAAATAATTTTATTGCCGTCAAAGGTCTGCTCAACACCTACAAGCTTCATAGGCAGGTTATGGGCCGCTATTTTTTCCAGGCAGATCTGGTAGGCCCTTTTTTCTTTTTCGCGGTTTATGGCCAGCTGCTTGTAATCCTGGGCGTCGGCCTTGCGGATGACTTTTTTCAGGGGAGCCACAATCTCCTCCTCTTCAACCTGCTGGGGACCAGTTACCACCTGGCCGTACTCGATCCCCCTGGCGGTCTCCACGATAACCCCGTCCCCCCGTGCGAGCTGGTGCTCACCAGGGTCAAAATAGTAAATCTTGCCGGCCTTCTTAAAGCGCACACCCACAACGGTCAACCCCAATGGCCTGCTACCTCCTTTCCATTCCGGCGGATGAACCGATAAAACATATCTACCATGATTCTTCACTCATTTATGGTTTTTTTAAACCGGGGCCACCAGTCCGGCCAGGCGCAGGAACAGGGCCTCAAGGGCCAGCCTGGTATTGCCGTTGGCCTCGATCTTTTTCTTTGCTGCCCCAATTGCCTCTATAATTTCCACAAGACGCCTGGCGTCATATTTCCCTGCTTCCCTCCGGATATCCTCTAACCGGTCGGGATTGTAAAGAAACCCGGTTTCCCCGGATTCCAGCCAGACCAGCAGATCCCGGTACCAGCAAATAAGTACTTCCAGAAGGCAAAGGGCCCTGTCCCTGCTTTCCGCTGTTTTTTCCGCCAGCTCCAGGGCCTCCAGGGGGCCGGCCCGTGCCAGGGCAAGCTCCAGCCGCCCGGCCTCAGCCCGGGCGTCCCCGGTTGAGCCGGAGATGTACGCCAGGGCTTTGCCCATACTGCCCCCCGACAGCAGGGCCGGCAGGCGGGCCTCTTCCTCCGTGAGCCCGTACAGGGTAGCCAGGCCGGCCGCCAGTTCAGGCGCAGGTATGGCCTGGAAGGCGCAGCGCTGGCAGCGGGACAGGATGGTGGGCAGCAGGGCGTGGGGCCTGGCGGAAAGCAAAATAAACAGGGTATCCCCGGGCGGCTCTTCCAGGGTCTTCAGCAGGCAATTGGCAGCCTCGGCGGTCATGGCCTCCGCCCTGGGGATCAGAAATATTTTGCGCCCGCCCTGGTAAGAACGGTAGGGGGCCCTGCGTAATATTTCCCTGATTTGTTCGATTTTGATTGTATTACCGTCCGGTTGAAGGACACATAGGTCGGGGTGGTTGTGGTGCTCCACCTGGCGACAATCCCTGCAAAGGCCGCAGGCATCGCCGTCCACGGGCCGGGAACAGAGCAGCGCCCGGGCAAAGGCCAGAGCAGCAGTTTCCTTGCCCACTCCTTCCGGACCGGTAAAAAGGTAGGCGTGGGCAACCCGCCCGGTGGCTATAGTGTTCAGGAGCGTCCTGATAACCGGCCTATGACCTATTATTTCCCGCAGGAAACGCATCCAAAACCCCCTCTAAAGCCTTGAACAGGTCCCGCTGCACCTCTTCAATGGAGCGGTTGGCATCGATGACCCGGTAACGTTGCGGGTCCCGGGCAACCAGGGTCAGGTAACCCCTGCGGACCCTGCGGTGAAATTCCTGGTCCTCCCGTTCAATCCGGTCGGGACCCCGCCCGGAACGGGAGAGCCTGTCCACTCCGCGGTCAGGGCAAAAATCCAGGAGCAGGACCCGGTCCGGAACCAAGCCTGCCGTAGCCGCCTGGTTGATCTGTTCCAGCTGCGACAGGTCCAGGCCCCTCCCGAAACCCTGGTAAGCCAGGCTGGAATCTATATAACGGTCGCAAAGGACAACCTTTCCCTGCTCCAGGGCCGGCAGGATAATCTCTTCCACGTGCTGGGCCCTGGCAGCGGCATAAAGAAGGGCTTCCGCCCGGGGGACCAGTTCACCATACTGGGGGTTCAACAGGAGATCCCGCACCAGTTCTCCCACCCTGGTCCCACCGGGTTCCCTGGTATAGAGCACCGGGTAGCCCAGGGCGGCCAGCTTTTCGCCCAGAAGCTTCAATTGAGTCGTTTTTCCAGAGCCGTCGATACCTTCGAATACAATAAACTTACCCTTCATGAAGCGTCCCTTCGCCTTAATCTTCTGCTGCTCCTTCTTTATGGTCCCCCAAAAAAATACCTATGGTTTATTCTATCACAACTTTCAGGGTTTTTAATGTCGAATCGGATGGCCCCTGGCAGGGAAGTTTCAACTCCCTTATAGTTGTGAGGTAATTAACGATTTCCGGTGTAATTTCTTCGCCCGGGTACACGGCCGGTATTCCCGGGGGATAGACCGCCACCGTCTCCGCGCAGATCCTCCCTGCGGCCTCGGCCAGGGCAACCCGTCTGGTACTGGAAAACCAGGCTTCCCGGGGCTTCATGAGCTTTTTGCAAGTCCCGGGCAGCTCGGGTAAAGGCGACCCGGGCAGCCCCTTTTCCCTTACCGCCAGGTCCGCCAGGGCATCCCCCAGCATCCGGCAGTCCCTTTCGGCAGTGCCGATAGTTACAAAGGCCACCACATGGCAGGCGTCGGCCATCTCGACGTAAACCCTGTAGCGATGGGCCAGCAAGTCCCTGACCTGAAAGCCGGTAAGCCCCAGACCCCGTACAGAAATGACCAGTTTAGTAGGATCCAGGCTGTAATTGCCCTGGGGCAGGTCCTCCGGTCCCAGCAGGCGCAAGCCCCGGATCCGGGCCAGGCGCCTCCTCAGCCCCCTTGCCAGTTCCAGCGCCCGCTCCAGCAGTTCACGCCCCTTCAGGGCCAGCTGTTGCCGGGCCAGGTCCAGGGAGGCCAGCAGGATGTAGGATGGGCTGGTGGTTTCCAGCAAGCGCAGGGCAGCAGCAACCGCCCCGGCATCCACAAGCCCGCCTTTTAAGTGCAGCAGCGAAGTCTGGGTCAGGGAGCCCCCCAGTTTATGGGTGCTCTGGACAGAGGCAGCAGCACCTTCGGACATGGCGTCAGCGGGCAGGTCCGGGTGAAAACGCAGGTGAGCCCCGTGGGCCTCGTCAACCAGCAGGGGCTTGCCCGCCCTGCGGGCAGACCGGGCCTGGCCGGCCAGATCACCCGCAACCCCGTAATAATTTGGGTGCAAGGCGAATACGGCCGCCGCTGCGGGGTGTTTAACCAGTGCCTGTTCAATGGCCGCCGGTGCTACCCCGCAGTCCAGGCCGAAACCTGGTATGGTTTCCGGGTAAACAAAAACCGGGTCGGCACCGGAGAGAACCAGGCCCCCCAGAAAGGAGCTGTGGGCGTTTCTGGGCAGGATTACTTCCCCCTGGCCCACTGCAGCCAGCAACAACGCCCCGATCCCCACTGTGCTGCCGTTGACCAGAAAAAAGCTCCGGTCTGCCCCGTAGAGGGCAGCTGCCAGTTCCTGGGCCCGGGCCAGGGGCCCCACGGGGTTATGGAGGTCGTCCAGACCCGGCAGCTCGGTCAAGTCCAGAGCAAAAAGCCCTCCCTTGCCCAGGCGCCGGAAATCCTCCGGCAGAACCCGGCCCTGCCCGTGCCCCGGTACGTGCAGTTGAGCAGGATTCCCGGCGATATGCCTTACGAGCGCCTCAAAAAGAGGCGCTCTTTCCTGACTTAACAAAAATAATACCCCTATTCAAAAAAATAGTTTTACTTAAACAAAAAAGTAAAACATTCTAGTTTTACTAATCGTTAATTCTATCATAACTATCGTTTCATTACCATTGTAATCCTGAGATTTGCCATTAGTTTAACCTTATAGATAGCAAATTCCCGCACACAATATTAAAGCAACCGTTAAATTATTTTTATAAAGGAGTGATACCGGATGTCCGGAAGGTTGTCCTGGAAATTGGACGAGAAAACCCTGTCCAAGAAATATCGAACGGATGTCAACAGGCTAATCAGAGCCTGGAAAAAAGGCCTTTCTGACCAGGAAATATCTTTTCGTACCGGTATCAAACCTTCTATCCTGCGGCTGATCAGACAGGATATCGAACTGGAGCACAGGCGCCACCGCCTGGCTGAAAAAAAACAGGCACTGGCCCAGGGTCAAGCGCCCGGACAGTACCAGATCTTTTTCAATCCCCACTTGTAATAATCATAGTCGGGATCCTCCCTGGTCAGAGCAATGATCCGGGCCTCACATTCCGGGCAGATATAATTACCCTTGACCAGGAGACCCTGGTTGTTTTTTTGCCGGAGGCTCCGGCAAAGGATACATTCCCTTGATTTTAAAACCACTGCTTTCACCACCAGAAAACCGGTTCACCAAAAACCACCGGTTTTTTTAATATTAATATTTAAAATATGACCGGGGCCTCCCTTTGGTGAGAAAAACAGCCATATTTATGATCTAGCCAGTATTTTCAGACTTATTTCCCTCATTGTCTACCTTTTTCATTCTTTCCACGCGGATAGCGCAGTCCGGACATACCTCCTGACAAATGCCGCAGGCGGTACACTCGTCGTTGGCTTTTACGGTAGGAGTTCCATAAACCCCCAGAGTATCGGACCAGGAGAGACTTTTCTTGGGACACTTTTCAATGCACAGCCCGCAACCCTTACAAAGTCCCGGGAAAAGGGTAAAAAGCGCCCTTTTGAGTTCCTGCGTTTTAGATTTGTATTCCTTGCTCATATCCTCTCCTCCTGTTTACCCATGAGTTGGAAAACTGTCTTGAAGGTGGCTATCCGGCGCGCCTTACGACCATTCCAGCACCCCGTTCCAGGGCGCGGAAATTTAATTCCCGCAGTTCCGGCTGTTTTGCAAATTTGTAACCCAACCTCTTCTCAACGGCTGCCTTGGCCTGGTCCAGGCTAATAACACCTGAAATGCCCACCACCGCACCCAGGATAATGATGTTGAAAACCCGCGGGTGAAACTCTTTTTTTGCTACTTCAATAGCCGGGAGCGGCAGCACTTCGCCGGCGTTTTGGGGCAAATCCCCTTCCAGTCCCTGAATTATACTGTCGTAGACGAAAGTTGTTTGGGGTCCCACGTATTTTTTGGTGCGGTGGACGGCCCTGTCGCTTAAGGCTACGACAATATCCCCAATTTGAAACTTGGGGGCGCCGATTTGCCTGTCGCTGATTTGAACATAAGCCACCGACACTCCCCCTCTCTGTTCTACCCCGAAATTGGGTATGTAAAGGGCCTGCTTGCCCTCCTCATTGGCGGCTTCCGCCAGGATTTCCGCCACGGTTTGGACCCCCTGGCCCCCTTCACCGGCCAGTACGATCCGTGTAAGCTCAGCCATTGGCAACCTCCTCCTGTCCGGCACCAGGGACTTTGATCTCGCCGGTCTTAAAATATTTGGGCATTTCTTTTTCAATGAAACTCCAGGTTTCCACCGCATTTGTCCGCCAGTTTGTGGGACAGGCGGAGAGGACTTCCACAAATGAAAAACCGCGGCCTTCCATCTGGTTTTCCAGTGCCTTTTTCAAGAAACGCCTTAATTGCCGGAGGTTACCGATACTGCCCCTGGCCGAGTAGACCCCCTCCCGGCCGATGGCCCCGACCATTTCCGGCCCCTGCAGGGGAAATCCCGTCAATTCCGGGTCCCGGCCGTAAGGTGAGGTCTCCGTTTTCTGGCCGGGCAGGGTGGTGGGCGCCATTTGGCCGCCAGTCATGGCATACTGGGTATTATTGGCAAGTATTACCGTGATCTTTTCATTGCGCGCAGCGGCATTGACCAGGTGCTGGGCTCCAATGGAGTAACCGCCGCCGTCTCCCATATAGGCGACACAGAGCAAATCCGGCCGGGCCCTCTTCAGCCCCGTCATAACCGGGACTGTCCGCCCGTGGTGGGTCTGGATTGTATCAAGATTAAAGAAATCCCAGGATAGCAGGGAGCAGCCGATATCACAGCCAAAAATCAATCTTCCCTGGATTTCCAGCTCATCAATTACCTGCCCCAGGCATTTCAGGATCAGCCCGTGGCCGCAACCCGGGCAGAACTTGTGGGGCTTGGTGTCAACCCTCCAGCTTCGGGGCATTACAGGCTGTGGGGACATGTTCAACCTCCTTAATAAGCTTAATTTGTCTAAATATTCTAAAAGTTGATAACTGGTGCCTGACACAAAAAGTTGACACAAACTCTGCTGCCTGGCACCTGCTGGCTAAGTTAAAATTTCTTTGACCTTTGCTTCTACTTCGCCGGCTGTGATGCCCAGGCCCGGCCGGAAAAGGGTCAGGATTTCTGTGCCGCTGCCGCAGGCCACCTCCTTGAAAAGCCTGGCCAGCTGACCGTAGGCCGATTCTACCAGGAGAACCCTTTGGGTTTTCCCAACCATTTCCCGGAGCTGGCGCACGGGCAGGGGGCGCAGGGTCACCGGGCGGAAATAGCCAACCTTAAAGCCCTGTTCCCGGAGCTTTTCCACAGCTTCCCGGACGGCCCGGAAAACAACGCCGTGGCAGACCAGGACCAGTTCCGCATCCTCCGTGCCCTCAGCCTGGAACTCGGCAACCTCCGGGGCGATTTTTTCGTATTCCGAGACATCGGCCATAACTTTTTCGTAAAGCTCTTCCTCCAGGTTAAAGGTATTTCTATACTGGGCGGGGGGCCTGTCTACCCCCGGTATTCCTTCTTTACCTACATAGGGCTCCGGAGGAACCAGTTCGATACCCCGATCTGCCGGGTCGTAGATCGTCAGCGGTTCTCTCATCTTGGCCTGGTAACCGTCCCCCAGCACAAAGGTGGGAAAGCGGTATTTCCAGGCTGTATTAAAAGCTTTAATTGTATAATCAAACAATTCCTGGTGGGTAGCGGTTGAATACACAATCCGCAGCCCCTCGCCGTTGCCCCCGATGGTGGTCAGGGTAACCTCCTGCTGGGAATAAATCACGGTGGCCGTGGATGGGCCGCCCCGCTGCTGCACCACCACCACAGTGGGCAGGCGCATCATTTCAGCCATGGACATCGGCTCCTGCATCAGGATATTACCGGGCCCCGATGTGGCTGTAAAAGCCTTGCGCCCAGCCATGACCCCGCCAGTGGTCGTGAAACCGGCTGAAAGCTCGTCCTCCGTTTGCAGAAAACTTCTCCCGTATTTAGGAGCCAGCCTGGTCCAGTAGTGCATAATCTCGTTCTGAGGCGTGATGGGATAGCCGTACATGATCTCGGCCCCCGCTGCCAGCGCAGCCCAGGCTACAACCTCATTGCCTGTCATAAATGCTCTTTTTTCCTCGGTAATAACCTTTTGCGACAATCAAAACCCCCCATGATTAAATCTAGGTTGCAGCTAGAGCGGGCCTTTAACCCGTAGCCATGAATCACACTTGCAAAGGGGGCTTTCAGACAGCCCGTGCCGGCCATCCTTCGCCCCGCCATAAAAAACAGCTTTGAACTAAGGCCCTTAGCCGTTGCCAGTCCAAGCAAGAAACAAAATTTTTCCGCGCAAGGCTAACCCTTAATGCTCATTATCCCCAAAGAGCAACCGTTCTTCACCTGACCCGGCTACCCCTTCTACCTTCAAATCTGCCTTAAACCTGTGACAGATGCCTTTAAACAGGAGCTCCCGGGACTCACCCTGTTATCTTACCATAATCTACATTTATCGACAATTAACTTGCACTTATTTTACCTTCAGTTCTTCAGCATTGCCTACCAGAAGGCCCGGGGCATGAACCTCTCCAGAGGTCGTACAGGATTGCCCATACAGTCAAAGGGGCCAATTTTTTCAGCAACCGGCGCGGCAGCGGAAGTGGCGATTACCGGCAGGCCAAGCAACCCGGCTGCCTCGCTGACAACCCTGGCGCCCTTTTGCACATCATCCACGGTGGTCTCATCCCCCAGGTGGCTGTTGTTGATCAGGCCGTCCACCCGGCCCAGCCCCCGGACATGCTCTACAATTTCCCTGACTCCGGAGGTCATGGGGCGGTAGATGTTTATGACGGCGTAGACTTTTAAATCAGGGTCGCTTGCGGCACCTTCCAGCAGCCTCAGCGTCCGGGCACCTTCAGCACCGTAGCCGATGTCCAGGATGATCTCCCCTTCGCGGCGGAGCGCCCACCTGGCCTCCGGCTTAATTGAAGTGCCGGCCTCGCCCAGGCCTGTCACCTGCCCGGTCTCCCAGGCTATAACATCAACGCCCCGGGCAGCCAGTTCCTGTTGAATGGGCCGGAGGGTATAACAGGGTTCAACCAGATCAAGGTCCACCAGGGTGACTTTTCTGCCCTGGCGGGCCAGTTCCAGGGCCCGGTTCAGGGCGTTTTCGCTCTTGCCCGCGGCGTATTCCCCGGTATAGGCCTCAACAATTCGCTCTGCCATTAGTATGCTCACCTCTGCTTAATTCTAGCAGAAAAGCTTAAAAATTGATTAGAAGTAAAACTAAGAGCAACACCGGGCAATGCCTGCAAATCCCAGCCGCAAGCCGCAGTTTGACCAGCGTTTCTTGAAGGACTTCAAAAACTCTCAGGTCCGGGAATTCTATTAAAGCCCGCAAACATATTATCATCCTTTCTCAACGGGTCAATTACAGTAAAAAAAGGGTACAGAATTAACTGTTCCCTTTTATTTCTTAAAATATTTATTTAGGTCCTATTAATGGCAAATGCCAATACCATACAGGCTTTAGAAAAGCCTTAGCAAAGCAGGAAATAATTGAGCAGGACGAGGAGAACTACCCCAGGCAACTGCAGGATTCCGGCGGTAAGGATTGTCCAGGGATTAACAGCAATGTGGAAGCCGAAGTAGCCGAAGAGGGTGTTCAGGGCCACCAGCAGAAAGGCCCCCAGCATGGACCAGGCAGCCAGGCGGATGAGAAATCTCAAGGGGCGGAATAATACCGTTCCCATGAGGTAGAGTCCCAACAGTCCAGCCATTCCGACCAAGAACATCTTCCATTCCAAGGCGGAGCACCTCCCTCTGCTCCATTTATATGACCCCGTATGGAAAATATTCCTATTTAATTTCCTGCCTGCCCTCCATTGCTTTGCTCAAGGTGACCTCGTCTGCATATTCCAAATCGGCGCCCACAGGCAGGCCGTGGGCAAGCCTGGTCAGGCGGATGTCAAAGTTCCGGAGCAGGCCGGCCAGGTAGAGGGCGGTGGCGTCACCTTCCACAGTGGGATTCATGGCCAGGATGACTTCTTTGACAGTTCCCCCTTCCAGGCGCTGCAAGAGTTTCCGGATGTTCAACTGCTCCGGGCCGACCCCATCCATGGGCGAGATAGCCCCCTGGAGGACATGGTAAAGCCCCCGGAAACTCCTGGCTTTTTCCATGGCCACCACGTCCCTGGGGCGTTCCACCACGCAAAGAAGATCCCGCCTGCGCCGGTCGTCCCGGCAAATAAAACAGGGGTCCTGGTCGGTGAGGTAGCCGCATACCGAACAGGCGCGGACTTTATTCCTGGCCTCCTCCACAGCCCTGGCCAGGCCCAATGCTACCTCCGCCGGGGCATTCAAAAGGTGAAAGGCAAGGCGCTGGGCTGTTTTCGGCCCAATCCCCGGGAGCCTGGCCAGGTGGTCGATCAGGCGGGCAACAGGCTTGGCGTAAACATTCATCATTAAAACATCCCGGGAATCTTGAAGCCACCCGTCAGCCTGGCCATCTCTGTATTAATCATATCCTGGGCTTTTCTCAGGGCTTCGTTAACCGCAGTCAGAACGAGGTCCTGGAGCATTTCCACATCTTCCGGGTCCACCGCTTCGGGCTTGATTTCAATGGAAACCAGTTCATTTTTACCACTTGCCACTGCTTTTACCACACCCCCGCCGGCAGTGCCCTCCACCGTCCGGTTGGCCAATTCCTCCTGCATCTTGAGCATTTCCTGCTGCATTTTCTGGACTTGCTTCATCATTTTGCTCATATTGCCGCCCATCATGCCAAAAACCTCCTTGTTTAAATCCCTTTTCAGGGTTTACTACAAACCGTCAAAGTATGCCCTTACATCTATCTGTCTAACCGTCCTCCGGGCAAAACCAGACTAGAAGAGCTTATCCATGGGCTCGCCCTCCAGGACAACTTCCTTGCCCCCGAAACGCTTGGCCACTTCCGCCACTGGTTCCCTGGGGTTTTGCTTCGGTTCCGGAAAACTGGGTTTGCCCTCATAGGATTTAAAAACTGCCTGCCATTTTCCTCCGAAGGACTTGCCCAGAAGCGCTTCCAGGTACTTTTTATTTTCCGGTTGCTCTGCCATTTCCCTGGCCAGCTCGTTTTCCCTGGGAAACCCCAGAACCAGGATCTGGCCCTTAACGGCCAGGGGCACAACCCCGGCATAATTGTGATAGAGGGGAAGCCGTTCATTCTTCAAGGTTTCCAGCAAAGCGCTCCAGGCTTCCCGCACCTGCTTCAGGGTGACGCCAGAGCTTTCTTCCCCAGGCACAGCGCTTGCAGTGTCAGGCTCCCCCGGGCGGGGCTTCCGGCCCGCCCGGCCCGTCCCTTCCCCGGGCGGTATGTGCACCTGCCCCCCGGTCACTGTCTTTTTCAGCCCGGCATCAGGATTCTCGCCCCGTTGCGGCCTTCTACCCCGGGTTTCCACTTCTCCACCAGCTGCCGGGAGGGTCCCGCCGGCAGGGCGCGTTTCCGGCACGGCCGGGGTTCCGGGGCACAGGGCGCCGCCGGCTAACGCCGCATTCACTTTATCCTCCAGGGCGCTGAGCCTGGCCTCAAGGGCTGAGATGTCCCCCGCACCAAGGTTCCGGCAGGCTTTAACCAGGGCCAGCTCAAGGACAATGCCCGGAAGCGTGCTCATCTTCATATCCTGTTCTGCAGCAGTAATAACCTGCACTGTATATAATAGCCTTTCTTCTGTAAAATCCGCCGCCAGGGCCGTCATCCCGGCGGCATCCGCCCAGGCCTCCTCAGCTGCAGCGCCCGGTGATATTTTGTCCAGAAGGAGCGCCCGCAGGTAAGAGGCCATTTCCCTGGCAAAGAGGCGCAAATCCTTGCCCTCTCCCGCCAGCTCGTTGACCAGCCGCAGGGCTGCGCCTGCATCCCCTGCGGCCAGGTAGCCGGCCATTTTGGCCAGGGCTTCCGTGCGCACGGTGCCCAGGAGTTTGTGCACGTCCCCGGCCGTTATTTTCATCCCCCCGAAAGCAGCTCCCTGGTCGAGAATGCTCAAGGCGTCCCGCAGGCCGCCCTCGGCTGCCCGGGCAATGAGCCGCAGGGCCTCTTCCTCCACTTCTAGGTGCGCCCCGGCGGCCACTTCTTTCAGCCGGCGGATTATGTCGGCAGGGACAATGCGTTTAAAATCAAAGCGCTGGCAACGGGACAGGATGGTCAGGGGCACCTTGTGCGGCTCGGTGGTGGCCAGGATGAACACCACATGGCGGGGTGGTTCCTCCAGCGTCTTCAAAAGCGCGTTGAAGGCCTCGTTGGTGAGCATGTGGACTTCGTCGATGATATAGACCCGGAAACGCCCTCCGCTGGGTGCAAACTTGACTTTTTCCCTCAAGTCTCTGATTTCGTCGATACCCCGGTTGGAGGCGGCATCAATTTCAATAACGTCTACGGACATCCCTTCGTTAATTGCCACGCAGCTATCGCAGCTGTTGCAGGGCTCCGCTCCCTCCAGCCGGGAGCAATTCAGGGCTTTGGCCAGCACCTTAGCCGTGGTTGTCTTGCCGGTTCCCCGGGTACCGCAGAAAAGATAGGCATGGCCCACCCGACCCGCCTTTACTGCGTTTTGCAAGGTCCGGGTAATGTGTTCCTGCCCGATGATTTCTCCGAATGTCCGGGGCCGCCATTCCCTGTACAGTGCCAGATACGCCATGGAAAATCCCTTTCTGTTAATTTGCTTTTCTTTCTCTATATTTTGCCTATATAATTCTGCACTCAAACGCTAATTCCTGTTCAGCGCCCAGGTTACCGCACCTGTCCAAAAGAGAACAGGACTATACGGGCAAGGTTCAAGCTAAGCTCTGGAGACATTTAAAAAATTGCCGGACCAGGACCTAAAACCGAAAAAAGCCAGTAAGATTCAAGGGGCACACCGTTCCTTTTACCCTTTTAAGTAAGGGAACCGGTCCTCCCAAATCAGGGGCCGGATTATTAGGGACGTAGGTCTGCTTATGTAAAAAATGAAGACAAAGGCCCTTCGGAAAAACCCGTCCATAGGAGCCTTGCGGGAACTGGCCTATGTTTTCCGGGGACTAAAAAACCGCCTTCCCCATTTGCCGGGAGGCGGTTAAAATTTAAGAGGCCGTGCACCTGCCTTCGAATACAAACTTCCGGGCGGTACGCCTGCAGGTAGCTCAGACCAGGCACCCTCGCGGCACCCGGGGGATTTCCCTTAGTGCTGCTTCCGTCAGGACCTGACACGGTTCGGGAAGCCCCGTCGCACGAGACCCGATCCTCAACACCCCTTACAGGTTCCGGACCCCACAAGTTAGACCCTCGGGCAGGAATTCAACCCCGCTACAGCGGCTTGCGGGTACAGGGCACCGCTACCTCCCCGTCTAGCACGGCCAAAGTGTTTTTCCAAAAGCAAGTAGATTTTTCTTAATAAACAACTTCCAATAATAAAATGGCGGAGAGAGTGAGATTCGAACTCACGAGACGGTTACCCGTCCACACGCTCTCCAGGCGTGCGCCTTCATCCACTCGGCCATCTCTCCGTGCACTACTAAGCTGCAGGCACAATACAGGGCGTTGCCGCCTGTTTTTGCGCCTGTCCAGTATTCTAAAGGATTATAAAAGTAAATAAGCTATAAAACCGTGCGTAGATCATTATACATGGTCTGAGGGTGAAATGCAAGCACTTTACCCTGGATGATAGTGTCAAGGCACTGTTTGATAAAGAGAGATAACTATAACCGTCTCAGAAAAGGACA
>LFSA01000113.1 GCA_001512635.1 Pelotomaculum sp. DTU098
GCGCTTGACGAGAGTCCTCTCTTTCGGCAGTCGGTTGTCTTCTGCCGGTAGCAGGATTGTTTGTTGAAAACCGCTTTCGGTTCTCCTCAATCCCAACCACCAACGACCAACCACCAACCACCAATCTTACATCCATCCACTGTTTAGTTTTCAAAGACCGTGTTCTTGTTTGCTTGCCGCTGCCTTCCGGCGCGGACATTTGTCATCTTATCACTTTTGACGCTCCTGCGTCAAGTAGTACTTTTTGGCTTCTTTGCCGCCTCCAAACACTACTTGGAGCTTTGCGGCCAGTGCGCCCGGCTGCATGCAGCTTTTACCGGGCGGCACAATACTTAATTTAGCACAGGGCTTGATCTATGTCAAGCCATCTCCAAACACTTTTTACATTTTATTATTATTACAATTGTTATTAATTTATATTCTATTCATCAGTATTATCTACTTTCGCCACAGCTACGACACTATCTCCAGGGTCAAGCCGCATCAGTGTCACGCCCTGGGTAGAACGGCCTATATTTGATATATCCTCTGCTTTTAACCGGATGATTATGCCCTCGGCACTGATAATCATAACTTCTTCATTATCTTTAATAACTTCCACTGCCACTACCGGGCCGTTCCTTTCCGAGGTCTTAATATTTATAATGCCTTTACCGCCCCTTCCCTGCAGGCGATATTCGGAAAGACTGGTGCGCTTGCCGAAGCCGTTGGCTGTAACAGCAAGCAAATAAGCGTCCGGACGAACAGTTTGCATGCCGATAACTTCGTCATCCGCATCCAGGCTAATTCCTTTTACACCCTTTGCTGCTCTTCCCATCGGGCGTACTTCCTCTTCTAAAAAGCGGATAGCCTTGCCATTTTTAGTTGCTAACACAATTTCTTCTTTGCCGTTGGTAAGCACTACGCTTACCAATTGGTCCCCTTCTCTCAGAGAAATGGCAATGATTCCGTCCCTACGGGAGGTATAGTAATCACTTAATGGTGTTTTCTTAACCATCCCGCTACGGGTTGTCATGAAAAGATATTGGTTGGTATCGAAGTCCCGCACCGGTATAACAGTGGTTATTTTTTCTTCGTTCCCGATGAAAAGAAGGTTCACGGCAGCCGTACCCTTGGCCTGGCGTCCGGCTTCGGGTATCTCGTGTACTTTCAGGCGGTAAACCTTGCCCAAGTTGGTGAAAAACAAAAGATAATGGTGAGTTGTTGTAATAAAGAGATGGTGGACAAAGTCCTCCGCCTTTGTGCCCATGGCTGTAACGCCACGCCCGCCCCTGCGCTGGCTGCGGTAGGTATCCAGGGGCATTCTCTTGATATAACCCTGGTTGGTGATTGTAATTACCACGTCTTCTTCCGGGATTAAATCCTCAGCTTCGAAATTAACATCCTCGTCTGTAATTACCGTGCGCCGGGCATCGGCATATTTTTCCTTGACAGCAGTAAGCTCTTTCTTAATAATGCCGAGGACTTTCCGGTCGTCTGCAAGGACCGAGCGCAGGTAGGCGATTTTTTCCACAAGATCTTTGTATTCCTGCTCCAGTTTTTCCCTCTCCAACCCGGTCAATTGACGCAGGCGCATCTCAACTATAGCCTCGGCCTGTTTTTCGGAAAGGGAAAACTTTTCCATTAACGCTTTCTTAGCGATTTCCGTGGTCCGTGAGGCCCGGATTGTATTAATCACTTCATCCAGGTGGTCCAGTGCGATGCGCAGGCCTTCAACGATGTGTGCCCTGTCTTCTGCCTTGTTCAGTTCATAGCGGGTACGCCTGACAATTACGTCCTTCTGATGCTCCAGGTAGTAGAAGAGCATCTGCTTTAAATTCAGAATCCGGGGTTCCCCATCCACCAGCGCCAGCATGATCACACCGAAGGTATCCTGCATCTGGGTATGTTTGTATAGCTGGTTCAGGACAACTTTGGGGTTGACGTCCCTTTTCACTTCAATATAAATGCTCATACCTTTCCGGTCCGATTCGTCCCGGAGGTCGCTGATCCCCTCCAGTTTTTTTTCTTTAACCAGCTCTGCGATCTTTTCAATGAGCTTGGCCTTGTTAACCTGGTAGGGTATCTCAGAGACAACAATACTGTGTTTGCCCCCTTCAATTGGTTCAATCTTGGCCCGGGCGCGAATCTTAATGCTCCCTCTCCCGGTACGGTAGGCATTCCAAATACCCTCCCTGCCCATTATTATACCGGCGGTGGGAAAGTCAGGACCCTTAATGACAGTCATCAAGTCCTTGATATCAGCATCAGGATTGTCGATCAGCATAATGACCCCATCAATAACCTCCCCTAAATTATGGGGTGGTATGTTGGTAGCCATGCCCACAGCAATGCCCGCCGAACCATTAATCAACAAGTTTGGGATTTTGGAGGGTAAAACTTTTGGTTCCTCAGTTTTTTCATCATAATTGGGAGCAAAGTCAACAGTATCCTTATCGATATCAGACAGCATTTCCAGGGAGATCCTGGCCAAACGGGCTTCAGTATAACGCATGGCTGCTGCGGAGTCGCCATCCACTGAGCCGAAGTTACCATGACCATCCACCAGGGGGTAACGGCAGGCAAAGTCCTGCGCCATACGGACCAGGGCATCGTAAACGGCCACGTCTCCGTGGGGGTGATACTTTGCCAGAACCTCGCCTACAATATAAGCGGATTTGCGGTGGGGTTTATCCGGTGTCAGACCGAGGGTGTGCATGGCGTAGAGGATGCGCCTGTGGACTGGTTTCAGACCGTCCCTGACATCCGGCAGGGCCCGCCCTACAATTACGCTCATAGCATAGTCGAGGTAGGAATGTTTCATTTCCTCGTTAATATCTATAGGGATAACTTTACCTCTTGGAGACGCCAAAAAGGTCACCTCTACCTTTATTTATTCCGAAGGAATTATACCAGAATAAACTTTCAAATGCAATTTTAGCCAGTAATCCTCCTTAGGCATTAAAAGAGCGGGTTTAACTCCCGCTCCAAAGCGAAATTATTGAATTGTGCATAAATTTTAGATCATCTTTAATCAACCGGCAAAAAGGCCTATTTAAGGGGGTTCAACCCGCCGGGAATATTTTCTATATCCCGGTAGAATAATGCCTTACCACTGCCTGGCTGATTTTTTTTATGCTCCCCCTTACGCCACCAGGGCCGGGGGTTTATTCAATCAAATTACATCACCCTTTTCCTGTAGGTTTTTTATTATCTCTTTTTAACTAAGTTAGAAAATGGACAGAACCTGCGGCCGGCCTTCTTAGGTCTGAGCCCAATTACCTGCTGAAATTTTTGCAGGAGCGTCTTTGGCCAATGCCGGGAAAGGACTATTATTTTTGTTTCTCCCAATTAAGCCCCCTCCTCACCACTTCTTATTAAGGACTCCTGGCCCGGTAAGGGAGGGCATTATATAAAATTGCAAGGGAGATCACTGCAGTCCACTTTAACTGTCCGGCCAATGTGTTCACCTTAAAAATAAGCTTTTCCCGCAGGAATGTCTTCATTCCGTCCAGGGCAACGGGCACTGCCGCTGCCAAATCTTGCAGGAAGTGGGCCGTGTCCTGCGTTACAGCCCCGGCAAGAAAGGCTATGGCCAGCAAGACCAGACTCATCAAAAAAGATTTGACTCTTTGACCCTTTGTCGGTCTGTAGTTTGTGATAACTCTCATGCCCTGCCCCCCCGGTTTAATTAATTTCATTCCGATCACTTCCCGGCAACTTCTGCTTCTTTTTATCTATGCGCGCAGCTTATGGCCGTGGGCGTTGGCCGGTGGAGAGATGTTCTTATTTATGAGTTTATGAAGACTTTTTAAGTCTCTTTTCTTAAACACCCCTTTCACTTCTTAATTGATTTTTTGTACTTAACCTTGCGCCCCGGTAAATTATCCACTCTTACCGGTCCCGGGCCAGCCCGGTCGAAATAAATCTAGTCCCAGTTCAACCGCTCCGGCCCTTCGGGAAACGCCCGGGGTGCGCCTCCTGGCACAAAGCATATAATTGGATTAGGGGTAGTTACTTTTAGCAATTTTTCCCATCTCTTTTTGCTTCTTATACTACCACACCAAGGCAAGTCCCGTATTTTCTAAAAAAAATAAAATAGATTTAAAAAGCTAAAGTATGCTCTTTAAATCTATTATTTACTAATTATTGGCAACCTTTAAAATATTTTCTTTTTTATACTTTACCTGTTCTTATTAGACATCCAAATTCCGGACGGCCCTGGCATTTTCCTGGATAAATTCACGCCTGGGCTCCACCCGGTCTCCCATCAGCATGGAAAAAGTGGCTTCGGCCTCAACGGCATCTTCCAAATTCACCTGCATCACTGTCCTGGTTTCCGGGTCCATGGTCGTTTCCCATAACTGTTCAGCGTTCATTTCTCCCAAACCTTTATAACGCTGGATACTTACACCCTCCCTGCCAATTTCCTTTAGTAATTCATCCAGTTCCTTATCACTGTAAACATACTTCTCTAGCTTGCCCTTTTTCACCCGGTAAAGCGGGGGTTGAGCGATGAACACATAACCGGCTTCGATCAGAGGGCGCATATAACGATAGAAAAAAGTAAGCAGCAATGTTCTGATATGGGCACCGTCAATATCAGCGTCGGACATCAGGATTAATTTATGGTACCTGGCTTTGCTAATATCAAACTCATCTCCAATTCCCGTCCCCAGGGCAGTAATCATAGCCCTGATTTCTTCATTGCCCAGGATCCGGTCAAGACGAGCTTTTTCTACGTTTAAAATCTTTCCCCGTAAAGGCAGAACGGCTTGAAAACGCCGATCCCTTCCCTGCTTGGCCGATCCGCCTGCTGAGTCACCCTCTACCAGGTATAATTCGGAGACTGAGGGATCACGGTCCGAACAATCTGCCAGCTTGCCCGGGAGAGTTGAATTTTCCAGGGCGCTCTTGCGCCGGGTCAGTTCCCTGGCCTTACGGGCAGCCTCACGGGCCCGCGCAGCAGTAATGGCTTTTTCCAGGATCCGCCTGGCCACCTGAGGGTTTTCCTCTAAAAAGGTTGAAAGACCTTCTCCGATCACATTATCGACAATGCTTCGGACCTCGCTGTTACCGAGTTTTGTTTTGGTTTGTCCTTCAAACTGCGGATCCGGGACCTTTACGCTGATGATTGCGGTCAAACCCTCCCGGATATCCTCTCCGGAAAGGTTGTTTGTCCCGTTTTTAAGCAGGTTGTATTTTCTCCCGTAATCATTGATTACCCTGGTCAGGGCAGCCTTAAATCCGGCTTCATGGGTTCCCCCGTCGATGGTGTTGATGTTGTTGGCATATGAATAAATACTTTCAACATAGGCATCTGTATATTGTAAAGCCACCTCAACGAGTACATTGTCCTTTTGTTTTTGAAAATAAATAGGCTTACTGTGCAAAGGAGTCTTATTTTTATTTAAGTATTTTACGTAGTCCCTGATTCCCCCGTCATGTTGAAAAACGGTCTCGCTATTATTATCATTACGCTTGTCCCTGAGGATAATCTTAATCCCCATGTTTAAGAAAGATAACTCCCTTAAACGCTGGGCCAGGGTTTCATGATTAAAGGTCAGTTCTTCAAAAATCTCATGGTCGGGTTTAAAGGTTACCTTTGTACCGGTGCTCTTTGCTTTTCCAATGATTTTTAAATCTGTTACCGGTACACCCCTTTTATATTTTTGATGATAAACATAACCGTCCCGCCTGACCTCCACTTCCAGCCACTCGGAGAGGGCGTTAACTACGGAAACTCCCACCCCGTGGAGACCTCCGGATACTTTATAACCTCCTCCACCGAACTTACCGCCGGCGTGAAGCATGGTTAAGGCCACCTGCACAGCGGGCAGCCCCACCTTTGGATGTATATCTACTGGTATTCCCCTGCCGTTGTCAATGACAGTAACCGACCCGTCCTGGTTCAAAACAACCTCAATCCGGTCACAATAGCCCGCCATGGCTTCATCAATACTATTATCAACCACTTCATAAACCAGGTGGTGTAAACCTCTGGCACTGGTGCTGCCGATATACATGCCCGGCCGGCGCCGAACAGCCTCAAGACCTTCTAGGACTTGTATATCTTCTGCCCCGTACCGGCTGTCATTAAGTTTTTCATCGTTCAATGCCAGACACACTCCTTACTGGATACTTAACATTCTAAAACGTTATTCTATCATAAAAATAAATAATTCACAATTTTTACCTGTTCGTACAAGCCCGGGGTTCAAAATTAGCTTATTTTAAATATTTAATTGATCCAGCTCTCTTCTGTAAGGTTTTACATGAAATAGGCGAAATAAAAACTTCTCTGGTTGTCAATACATAGGACTTTTCTTTACCACCGGAAATATTTTTTATAAAACCCTCATCCCCGGCAATTTCAATAAACTCACGGGTAGCAGGAGAAGCGAAGGTCTGAGTATCCATAATCATGATTATGTCCTTTTTAGGAACCACAACGTCTCCCCCAAGATGCAAAAACACTCCTATCACCTTTCCTTTCTTATAAAAAAATATTTCTGTAGCTTACCAAGCCTTTGTTATCTTGCCGTTTACTACATTATACAAAATTTTATTAACTCCGGCTCCCAGTTTGAGATTTTCCCCGCTGGTAGAGGTCAAAAATACCTGGACGCTGCCACTTACATAATTTAATAACGCCTGCCGGCGAATCTGGTCCAGTTCCTGCAGCACGTCGTCAAGGAGCAGGACAGGATATTCGTTAACATCATTTTTCCACTGCAGGATCTGGGCTATTTTTAAAGCCAGGATGATTGTCCTCTGCTGCCCCTGGGAACCATAGGTTTTTGCATCAACGCCGTTTAAAAAAAAAGAAAGATCATCCCGGTGAGGTCCGATTAAGGTTTGAGCCCTGGCTATTTCTTCTTCTTGAACAGTAGCCAAAGCTTCTAAATACTGATTAAATAACTCCTCTTCAGAATACATGTTTGTAGCCTTCAAAGAGGAGTGATATCTAAGCTCAAGGTTTTCATGTCCGGTGGTTAACTGGAAGTGCAGTTGCCTCAGGTGGGGGCTGAATTTTTTTAGTAATTGCAGCCTGAAAAGCAATACCTTTGCCCCGTAACGTCCAAGTTGTTCATTCCAGGCCTGAAGGGTACTGTTTTTAGTCCGCTTTTCCCTGATTTCACGGAGAAGGTTGTTCCGTTGAGAGACAATCCTGTTATAGCGGGAGAGGTAATGGCTATATTGCGGTTGGAAAAGACCCAGTTCGTAATCCAAAAACCGCCTTCTTTCCTGGGGAGGACCCTTAATTAGAAGAAGATCATCAGGTGTAAATAAAACAACTCCGGGCCAGCCCAGAGGATACCCATGTACAATATTCTCGTTTACAAAAAACTTTTTTTGTCCCGGGTAAAGCTGGAGTTTTATTTTTAGTTCACGGGTTTCAGTTTCCAGAAGGCATTGGATCGTGGAAAACTCGCTGGACCAGTTGATCGCCTCGCGCTCCCTGGAAGTACGAAAAGATTTTCCGGTACAGGCCAGGTATATTGATTCAAGGAGGTTGGTCTTTCCCTGGGCGTTTTGCCCGGTCAGGATGTTGAAATGAGGGCAGGGTTCAATTGTTTGATGGACGTAATTCCGGAAGTTGATCAGTTCCAGGCTTTTCAGGTACAAGTGTTGAACACTCCTTGCAAAAAAGCACTAAAAAATCATCCTCTCCTACCTTAACCCTGTCCCCGTTCTGGAGGATCCTCCCCCTTCTATTCTCCACCTTGTCGTTGACCTTCACCAGGCCCTCTTGAATTATCCTCTTGGCCTGGCCTCCTGTAGAAGCGGCTCCTGCCCACTTCATAAACTGGTCTAACCTGATTTCCCCTTCCACCTTGACCTGCCTGGTTATCGCGATCACTCCTCACGCAACCGCACCGGCAATAGTAACGAAAGATACTCATCGTTTCCAACCGGTTTGATCACACCCGGGCTCAAGGGCCCTGATAATTCGATGGTCATTTCTTCTGAGCCAATTACCTTCAAAACATCACCGAGGTAGTGGGCATTGAAGGCAATCTGGAGGTTTTCACCCTCCTGGTAAACGTCCAGCTCCTCATGTACCCTTCCGGCTTCCGAATAGGCAGATACAATAAGTTTATTCTCAGCGATGTTGAGCTTAATCACCGGAGATTTTTCCTGGACCAGAAGAGATGCCCTTTCTGTGGCATCAAGTAAGTCCTTTGTTTTAAGGCGGACCATTAAAATATGATCCTGGGGGATAACCTGCTTGTACTTCGGAAAACTTCCCTCGATCAGACGGGAAATCAACCATACATTGCCGGATACAAAAAGGATTTGATTTTGGGTAACCGTAACCTCTATTTGCTCATTACTGCCAATAATTCTGAGAAGCTCATTAAGAGTTTTGCCAGGGATGATTAAACTTATGTCATTTTCCTTATAATTTTCCAAAATCACCCTGCGCCAGGCCAGACGGTAGGTATCTGTGGCTACAACCTGTAGTTCGCTGCCATTTATTTCAAATAATACTCCCATGAATACGGGACGGCTTTCTTCATTGCCGGTGGCAAAGACGACTTGCCTGATGATTTCCTTTAATAAATCCCCTGGCAGGGTAAAAGTATATATACCTTCGGGCAGAGGAAGTTCTGGAAATTCTTCAGGCGGGTAACCATTGATTCTAGTTTCGGATTTCCCGTACTGGATCTTTACACTTCCGGAATCGGGATCTGATTCAATATAAACAGGTAGATCGGGAAGTCTCTTGACCAGTTCGGAAATGTACCTTGCAGGAAGGACGGTTGTACCCTCTTTAATTACCTCTGCGGGAAAGGAACAGCGAATTCCGATATCCAGATCTGTGGCGGTAAGAAGGACCTGGTTTTCCCGGGTTTCGAATTTAATGCCCGCCAGAATGGGCAAGGGATTTTTTAATGAAACAGCCCTCTGCACTTGCTGAATGGCGTTATTCAGGTTTTCTTTACGGGTCAAGATTTTCATTTTATTAATATCTCTCTCTTTTTCCGAAATATGTTTTATTATTCAGATCATTAAATATAAATTAATAACAGGAGTAGTAGTGCCTGTGATTATGTGAAAAACTCTTCCAGGGCCAGACGGCCGTAAAAATAAGGCCTGTTGGTAGAAGCAAGATAAATGCAATTAAAAAAAATTTGACCGGAAGTCAATTTCAGTAAGTCAACAGAGTTAGTGACAATCAATTCACAGGCTTGTTATTTTTTTTATTTTCTCAATTATCAGTTTAATTTTATCCTGGAGTTCCAGGTCATTCTGTAGTTCATCGTTGATTTTTTCACAGGCGTGGATCACTGTGGTATGGTCTCGCCCTCCAAATGACTCGCCAATTTTAGGCAGGGAAAGGTCAGTCAATTCCCTGGTCAGGTACATGGCAATTTGGCGGGGAAAGGCAACGTTCCGTGTTCTTTTTTTGGCTTTAAAATCCTCTATACGAATACCAAAAAAGTCGGAAACAACTTCCTGGATCAGTTCCGCAGTGATCTGTTTTGGTTTTTCGGAAGGAAGCATGTCCTTAAGGACTTCCGCAACCATTTCCTGGTTAATCTCTGTCCGGTTTAAGGATGAAAAGGCGATAACCCTGATCAGGGCTCCTTCCAGTTCACGAATATTGGACTGGATTTTTGTTGCAATGTAAACAAGGCAGTCGTCAGGAATGTAAAGGTTTTCCCCTTGAGCTTTTTTTCTTAAAATAGCAATTCTGGTTTCCAGATCGGGCGGCTGGATATCTGTAATTAGACCCCACTCGAATCTGGAACGGAGCCTATCCTCCAGTGTGGGAATGTCTTTAGGAGGACGGTCGCTGGAGATGATAATTTGTTTATTGGCTTCGTAAAGGGTATTGAAAGTATGGAAAAATTCTTCCTGGGTTCGCTCCTTGCCAGCTAAAAACTGGATATCGTCAACCAGTAAAATATCCATATTGCGGTATTTATTTCTAAATTCAACTGCCTTATCATCGCGGATGGAGTTAATCAGTTCGTTAGTAAACTTTTCAGATGAAACATAACTCACTTTAATTCCCGCGCTGTGTTGCAGGGTGTAATGACCTATGGCATGCATTAGATGGGTTTTGCCTAAACCGACACCGCCATAGATAAATAAAGGATTATAGGCCTTTGATGGTGATTCGGCAACCGCAAGACAGGCAGCATGGGCGAAGCGATTGCTGTTTCCTACAACAAAGGTTTCAAAGGTATACTTGCTATTTAAATGGGGAATAGTCGTAGTTTGTGATACCTTTTCCCTGTCTTTTTTTGATGGCGTGATGTTCTGGATTTCACTGGACAGCAGGAATTGGATCTCCACATCCTGTTTGAGGACATTTATTAAAACGTCTTTAATAATCGGCGCGTAACGATCACTGAGCCAAACCCGAGAAAAGTGATTGGGTACCTCGATGATGATTTTATTCTCGTCAAATCCCAGGGGTTTGAGTGATTTCAGCCAGGTGTCATAGGAAGGTTTGCTAATTTTTTTTTCTAATTGACGGAGGGCTTCTTCCCAAAACTCCATTAAACTACTTCTAATCAAAACAGACCCTCCAAATAAATATTATTTGGCATACACGGGAAGGATTAGAGATAACGTCTTGCGGCATTGTTTGAAAGGTTGAAGAATCAACAAAACTATCCACATAGTTATCCACAGGCTGTGTAAAACCAGTATTTTGTTGGTTTACCAGCACTAAGATCATATCAAATTTAATATGAGTTATCAACAGGCATTTTGGTCAGGTAAGACCTTCGCGAACAGTAAAACTCGTATGAGTAAAATTAATGTGGGTTTTCAGTATAGGGAGCAGTAAAAACAGGTAAAAAAAG
>LFSA01000050.1 GCA_001512635.1 Pelotomaculum sp. DTU098
TTTCCCCCTCGATGCTGGTCATAACCAGCTGTTTTTCAGGATCCTGAAAAACAATACCGACCTCCCCGGCCAGGGTACGCCTGTCCAAGTGCCGGATGTCCCGCCCTTTAAAAAGGACCCTGCCGCCAATCCTGCCCCCGTAAAAATCAGGGAGCAACCCCGCCAGTAAACGGGCCAGGGAGGACTTACCCGAGCCGGAGCCGCCCACAACAAGCAAAAACTCCCCTTCTTCAATAACCATATTGATGTTTTGAAGGGCCGGCTGGGGAGCATCAGGGTAGTAATAAGTCAGATTTTCAACCTTATATAACGGCACCAATTCCACCCCCAACTCAGTAAAGCCGGCAGGGTCAACCCGCTCAGCACAGCAGCCAGGGCGGGCAGGGTGGCAGCATTGCTGAAAAGGCTACCCAGTTGAGGAAAAAAGGTATAGCTTCCCAGATCGTTAATTATGCAGTAAACAGTAGCGCCCAGGGAAAAAATGCTCCCGGCCAGACAAAGACCGTCCCGGGGACGGAACAGGTCGCGGCGGTAAACGGAACGGGGACCGCTGCCGAAAGCACGCGCCTGCATTGCCTCGGCCATTTGCAGCGAATCTTCCAGCGAGGAAATCATCAAAACGTGCAGCATGGCTGTGTACCTGTCCAGCCGCTTTTTCAGGCTCCCCTCACTGAAATCCACCCCTCTCAATTGCTGGGCCTCCCGGATGTTGTTAAGTGAAGCAGCCATTACCGGCAATAACCTGGTGGATAGGGAAATGATCAGAGCAGGCTTGTGGGCAAAACGGGAAATCATATTTAAAAGCCTGTCCGGGTGAACAATGAGGTTGTACAGACAAAAGATTACCACTATGTTCAAAAGGCGAAGGCCCATGACCGCTCCGTACAAAACTGCTTCCAGGGTAACAGAAAGCCGGCCGGCCAGGGGCAAGGGCGGGCTCTGCCAGAGCACTGTATTGCCACTTTGATTCACCAGGGGGTTAATGGCTAGGACCACTAAAACTACCCACAGGGCAAACTTCAGGTAATTCTTCATGGCTTTTAAACCGCCCGCCGCCCAAATTGTCAGGAAAATCACCCCAAAGCTCCCGGCCAGGTAAAGCGGGTGGGAAAATACCAGGACCTGCAGGAGAAAAACAAGGATTAAGGCAACTGCTGCTCCGGGATGCAGGGTCTGCAAAAAAACTCCCTTTTCCTTGTAATAAAAACTGTCAAAAAGCAAGTTCAAAACCCCTTTTATTAAACAAGAACACATTGCCAGGCTCAAGAAGCATAACAACTCCAATTTACCGGTCGGGTACAGGTGCGGAATTCACTGGTACAGCCCTGCCCCAAACAATTACCCGGTCTTCCCCCTGCCAACCAGGATAACGAATTCAAGTTGGGGAACCTGTCGTTTTGCTGCAGTCCGGCTCACCTGGTAATGACAACAACCTGTTCCTGCTCATCCCAATTTACCAGGTATCCGAAGGCCTCTGCCACATAGCGGGCTGGCAGGTAAACACGGCCGGGGGGCAGTAAAAGCGGCTCAACATCCATCTTTACCGGCCGGTCGCCGTGATACAAAATATTTGATCCTACGGTCAAGGAAACTGTGACCGGATCACTGGTCAAAATTACCTTCTGGCTTGCGGGCAACCAGCTGATGTTTTCTTCCGGGACACCCAGGGCCTGGGCCAGGTAGCGAACGGGAACGAAGGTCCGGCCGTCCTTCAGGAAGGGCGCGGCATCGGCCTCCAGAAACTGTCTTTGCCCCCGGATGGCAACCACATACCCGGCCTCTCCAGGTTTAAACCAGATCTCCCGCTCTGGAAAACTGTCTTTGGCAGAACCGGTGGCGTCCTTTTTCAGAAGTTCAAGCGGGTTCTTACCAGAATGAAGGGCAGCCAGGGTCAACAGCGCTTGTTCCGTGGCCATCAAGTTCCGCCCCATACCCTTGATGTGCTCGAAGGAACCGTCCGGCAGCTGGTAGCTGAGCATGGCCTCGACGGGGTTTCCGCCCGGCCTGGTCCATTCCTTATCCCAAGGATCAGCACCTACCGCCAACAGCCCCAGAATAACCCTGCTGCAGGATTCAGGATTTGCCGCACCCCAGGAAGAAAAACCACCATCACTCTCCTGGGCGCTTTTCAGGTAATCCAGCGTCTTCTGGACAACAGGGCTTTCCCTGGTTTCACCCAGCACGCCAAGGGCCATCAGCACCGCTCCGGTGGAGTCCACGTCCGGCCTTTGGTCCGCCAGGTTCCAGTTGAAGCTGCCGTCGGGATGCTGGGTTTCCACAAGCCACTGTCTGGCCTTCGGGGCGTCCGGTATCTCTGACCCGGCCGCATGCAAGGCCAGCAGCGCCCAGATGTGCGCGTTGACCAGGAGCTGCTCTCCCCCGTCGTCAAAACCGCTGCGGTCAATTGAGTCAGCAAATTTCCCGCTGGGAAGCTGGGACTCCCTGATCATTTGCACCAGATTGTGACCCTGGTAATTATAGGGGTTTTCCCCGGAAGCCAGCAAGGTCAATACCAATACACAGCAATCAGTCATATTACCTGATTCCAGTGCTTCTAGCTCCTGAGCGCACTGCAGAACCTTAGTGTTCGCCAGGTCCTTACCGGCACAGGCCAGGGCCACATAGCCCCAGGGTGACAAAGGAGACCCCTGTGCTTTTTCCAGGGCCAGTAAATAACCGGCAGCCCTGTCCAGCTCCGGCTGCACATCCTTTGCCGCAGCGGCGCCGGTGACCGCAGGCAGAAACAACAGGACCAGAAAGACTGCTACCACCATCAAAATACTTTGGGCATTTTTTTCTCCAAACAACTCAGCACACCTCCCGGACTCTGACCATTGTCACTTGGACCAAACAGATTAACACCTGTCCCCTGTCGCTCCCTGCATCTGGCACAAAAAACCATATCATTCCCGCAGCCAATCCGGTATAAAAGGATTAATCCCTTCGACAACGAAACAGCAGCGATGGTATTATTGATCAATTGCTTTTATAAATTCCTCCCAGACGGGAGCAGGGTTAGTGATGCTCCTGCTGTACCACCAGATAACCCTGTCGCCGGCCGCCAGTTGCTTTTTCCCAGCAGAAACCAGGGGAACTTCTTCATTGACCTTGTACAGCCACCCGGCCTGTCCCTTATTGCGCTGACCGGCGACACTCTCAACGAAATCCGGCCACCTTTTGGAAACCTCGTAAGATAATCCTGTTGCCTCAAGGGCTCCCAGGGGGGTTACACCCCAGCCTTCCTTCTCTTGCAGTTTGACGCTGGCTGGTCCGAAAAGCACTTCGCCGTCACTTCCCACCACCACAATATTCACCTCAACCGCATTGCTGCCCGGGACCGCCGGGGCTGCCGGGGCTGCCGGAGCTATGGGGGCAGATCCGGCAGGTTGAACCGATGCAGCAGGAGCTGCCGGTTCAGCTTTTTTCTCCCCGGCAGCAAATCCCGGAGAAGTGCTCTGGCTGGGCTGGTTCTCTGCAGGAACGGCGGGTTGATTGCTTCCGTCAGGGACAGAACCTCCATCTACTTCGCTCCCCGGCGTGTTGTCCCCGTACTGGTTCGTGTCGACTCCACAGCCAAACATAGTTAACAATGCTAATATGATCAGGAAACCAACGTATATAGCTTTTTTCCCCATAGCGAACTTCCTTTCTTTGACTTGCCCCTACCCTGTTTCCTGCCCGGGAGAGCCCTCCCTTCAGAGAAGGCAAGCCCCAAGGGACTGAATAACCTGACCTGGCTAATGTTACATGTTAACTCCCGGGAAATAGCGCCCGGTAAACCAGCACCGCGCATTCCGCTCTGGTAACGGTTCTCCCGGGCCGGAAGGTGTTGTCGGGGTAACCCCTGACCAGGCCGGCGGAAACTGCTGAGGCCACGCTTTCTGCCGCCCAGGGAGAAATCTCAGAGGCATCCGCAAAGCCCGGCATTTCCCCGGAAGGCTCGGGCAGGCCAAGTCCCCGCGCCAGGATAGTGATCGCTTCCTCCCTGGTAACGGCCCTCTCCGGGCGGAAGGTCCCGTCTTCGTATCCTCTGACCAGCCCCGCCTCAACTGCTGCAGCAATGTAGCCAGCAAACATATCATCTCCGGTGATGTCCTTAAAGGATATACCAGCTCCGGCTGCCTCCTGCATGCCCAGGCCCTTAACCAGGACTTTAGTCAGTTCTGCCCTTGTGATCGGCCGGTGCGGGTCGAAACGCCCGTCAAAGCCCTCCACCACGCCGGCTCCGGCCAGCAACTCCACGGCTTCCAGGGCCCAGCCGCAATCCCTACCATTTACATCTTCAAAGCCCCTTCTCTCCTGCCCCGCCAGAACGGCAAACTCTGCAAAGCGCTCTATTCTGGCCAGAATTACTGCCTGCTCAACATCCACCACCGCAGGAACAGCAAGCCAGGTGTTATTCTCCCGGTCATACCGGGCTAAAACAATTTTATCCGGCCTGACCAGCGGCGGTATGGCTAATTTCAAAGCCAGTGTCGCTGGTTTATTAAGCCCGGCGTCCTCCGGCCCCAGACTGTACAATGACGTTAGCTGCCAGTAACCCGCAGGTACAGGCGGCATTACGCTATTTTCCGCACCGTCCTCCGGCAACCCGGCAACCGCCTTTTTAACTGTAACCGTCAAATCTTCGCTGAATGTTCCCTCTGGAATTAACAGGCCTATTTCACCGAGATTGTCCGCTATTAGCGTAGTTCTGGCAGCATCTACTTCCACAGCCAGGTCCACAGGATTTCCGGCAAGCTCATTCATAAGTTGCAGAAACCCAGGCCTATCTGCAGCTTTTCCTGTACCCACAACAAATATAGCCGCTTCCGCCTCTCCGAGAGGCCCCATTTCAGTTGTCCCCTGCACTAAACCCAGCAGACCGGCCAGGTCTTCCAAAGCCTTCAGAGCTTCCTCTGAGCCAGACAATTCCGGAGGCAGGTCCAGGCCTTCAATAAGCTCAACAGATTCAGGTCCGGCACCCGTACTTACTATCTCGCTGAAGTCCGGGCCTGTGGATGCCATGTCCGTGCTGTACCACCAGACCACCTCATCTCCTTCGCTCAATAGCTTGTCCTTCGACGCCACCATGGGTACAACGCCGTTCACTTTGTACATCCAGCCGTTCATGCCGCTATTTGCTTGCCCGTCAACGCTTTTTACAAAGCCTTTATCCTGGTCAACAATGATGCTGAGGCCGGTTGCATGTAAAGCACCCAATGCTGTTTTTCCCCACTGGTCGCTAGCGCTCACATTCACCGTCCCGGGGCCGAAGAGGATTTCGCCATTCATGCCCACCACAAGGATTTTTACCGTGCAATCACCTGGGCCCGTACTACCGACCCCTCCGTTGCCCCCTGAACTGCCCTGGCCGCCAACCAGGAGATAAGCTGCTAATGCCTCCGCTGCCCCAAAAACGTTTTTGGCACTACCGAAACTGCCGTCTTCGTTCATGGTCTTGTTCAACAAATAATCAACTGGCGTTAAACCAGTATCATTTCTCCAGGCAGATCCGGCAGGGTCTACTCCCAGCAAGTTCAAGGTGACGATCAGCTCTGAGTTATCAACAGCCGGGTCGTCCCAGGCCGAGTAAACTCCACCGTCCGCCTGCTGAAGGCTTTTCAAGTAACCCAGGCCCTTTTCCACAGCATCCTGGACGGGCTTGCCGGATGCACCGGAAAGGTGGTAAAGCGCCCGGATGGCCTGGGTGGTGGACAACACATCGGCGTAGTAAGTATCGCCAAAGAATTCGCCCCAGGAACCATCGACCCCCTGTTTTGAAAGGATGTAATCCGTCGCGGCAGCAGTATCGATACTGTCAAGCCGGCCGGCCTCAGCCAGAGCGATGTAAGCCCACATATCGCTGTAGACGCTGTTTTCGAAGGAACCCTTGCCTGCGCCGTCAGCCTTCTGCCGGCCTGCCAGCAAAGCAGCCAGGCGGTCGCGGGTAGTCGTTTCGCTGCTCCAACAGCCCACGGCCAGCAGGCACTGGGCTATGGTTTTAGTCTTTGATTTCTTGACCCAGATTGACGATGCCCCGGCATATTCGTCAAAACTTTTGCCTAATGATTTTAAGGCGATAAGTGTCTCGGCGGTGGCCACGGTACTGTCCCAAAGTGTATTAATAGCCGCCGTATCGCTATCCTGAATATCGGCCAGGTAGGCCAGACCGTCTGCGATTGCGCTGTGAACGCTGCTGCCCGGCTTGTCCGCATCATCGAAGTAACTTAGGGCTGTCAAAACCTGCGCCGTTAAATCAGGTTCCTCGGGGTCATAGCCGCCCCAGGCCGCCCCGGCCAGCTGGCCCCAACTGTTGTAGTGGTCGTTCTTAAAGGTATTGAGATAGGCAAAGGCTTTATCCTGGTCAATAAGGCCAAGCTTGCCTGCCTTGCCGAGGGCGGTCAAAACAAGAACATGATCGTAAACACTGCTACCAAAATGCAATTGACCCGGTACGCTTTCGTCTGCCATGGCAACCAAGGCGCCAGCCAGGGTGTCTATGGTTTCAGAGTCAGGATAAACTGCTTTAACCACGGAGATTTCCTTGGCCAGGCGAACAGCGTCATTTGCCGGATTAGCCGCTGCTGCCCGGGCCGAAGCTAAAACCTCATCCCTTAAAGTAGTGCTGCCGTTAGACCAATCGCTGAGGTCTTCACCGGCTGCAGCCAGGGCTTCCACACAGCGGTAGTCAAAATTCCAGCCGTTTACAGAATAAGGCATGCTCCCGCTGCAGTAGCCGTTCTTAAAGTAATCTACAGCTTGAGCAAGGGAATGATTAACCTGCCCTTCCAGACCGGTGCCGGGCAAGTCATTTCTAATGGCAGCCAGGGCCTGTAAGGGGACCTTGGTGCCATACTCGTTTGCGTAGGGACCGAAGCTGCCGTCAGCATTCTGGGTATTAATTATGTACGTAATCAAACTGTTGCTGTCCCCCAGAAGGCCCGCAAGCTTAATTATCTTAGTCTTCAATGTTTCATTATCACGCGTCCATTTTTGGGAATCCAGATCCTCCCCGGCCTGATTTAAAACATAGGCTGAATACCCGTCGATATCATTGTAGTTTTGATATTCCTTATGGATAAAATCCACTGCCCTGGCTGCCATCTCAGCAGCTGTTAACTTGCCGCTGTTGTCAGCATAACATGTCTGTGCAGAAGCACCCAGGATTGCCGCAAAGGAGTACAGGATTAGAAACACTGTGATCAAGGCAGCCTTTTTTCTTGCAACCCGTCTTTTCAGCCCTCTCAAACGGGTAACAACGCCCGCGCCTGAGCAGTATTTAAACAGCATACGACCTACACCACCTTTTCCTGTCTTGTGAATAGAGTTATTAACCCGGTGCCGCGTCAGCGGCAATAATGTCTAATTTGAATTAAATCTATAAGCCGCCCCCCTTCCTGTGGAAATACACGCAACAAATCATCAAATCACCCTTTGCCCTGCTTTTCCAGCTCAATGGCCAGTTAAATCTTTATTTGAAAAGCATTATTTTAAAAGTTACCCGTTTTATAAACGGGTTAAGTAATAAGGAGGAGGTACAATAAACAATAAAACCCGACTGCCTTTCGCTGGCAGCCGGGCCTTTGCTTGGCTGTAATCGTCCAACAAAAATAACCCTGCCCTTTCAACGGAAGGCGGTTATTAAATAACCAGGCAGGTTTCCTGACTCATGGATCAACGCGTACTTCCCGCCTTCCCAGGCATACAATCCAAACCCAGTGGCATTCCAGGGAAGCCGCTACCCACTCACAGTGGCCGGACCGTCCGGGACTTTCACCCGGTTCCCTTTTAACCCCGGCAAAGGCCGGAGTCACCTGATTATTTTCATTATTTTGATATTTATATTACTTATATCGAGTCCTACTTACTTTTTTTGAGTTAACAAGAAGGCCTGCATTCACTTCAATATAATAACAACCCCGGCTTACTCAAAACCGGGGTTGTTCTTAATCAATGGCAAGACAAGAAGAAATGCTTTAAGATCACCACCGGCTTTTCTGAGGAAAGCCCTGTAGTAAAGCCATTCAGGCAGGTCTCCTGACTCATGGATCATCGCGTACTTCCCGCCTTCCCAGGCATACAATCCAAACCCAGTGGCATTCCAGGGAAGCCGCTACCCACTCACAGTGGCCGGACCGTCCGGGACTTTCACCCGGTTCCCTTTTAACTCCGACGAATGTCGGAATCTCCTGAATGGATTATCATTTTTATCATATTTTAGCAGAGTTTATCGTCCCTGTCCATGATTTTTTTTGGGCAAGCCCTGTAGCAAAATCACCAGGACAGGTCTTTCTGGTCATAGGTTAACAGGCATTTCCGCCTTCCCGGGCGTTAAGCTGCCCGGGAGCATTCCTTAAAAGCCGCCCCCACTAAAGCAGCCCCCGGTGCCCTTTCAACTTCAGCAAAAAAAGGCCGCAAAAAGGTAAGGTCCTTATACCGCCTGGAGTATAAGGACTCTTCCCAAACGGGGTTCCATGGAGGTGTAAGCCTGGCCCCCGCGTCAATCAATCCAATTTATTCCACTACATTGCAGCCTTGAAGATACCGATTATATCTTGCAGGGTAGCAATGCGCGGGTTGGTTAGGCTGCAGGCGTCTTTCATGGCGTTCTTAGCCATAATTTCGAAGTCTTCTTCTTTGACGCCCAGTTCCTTAAGGCCAGCAGGGATACCAATGTCAGCAGAGAGCTTCTTAATGGAAGCAATGGCCAGGTCGGCAGCATCGCGCACGGACAGACCTTCAATATTTTCTCCCATGGCTACGGCAATATCGGCAAAGCGCTTGGGACTTGCAATCAGGTTGAAGCTTTCAACTGCCGGCAGCAGGATAGCGTTGCATACACCGTGAGGCAGGTTGTAGAAGCCACCCAGCTGGTGAGCCATAGCGTGTACATAGCCAAGGCTTGCGTTGTTGAATGCCATTCCGGCCAGGTACTCGGCATAGGCCATTTTATCCCGGGCTTCCATATTCTGCCCGTTAGCAACAGCGGTGCGCAGGTTTTCCGAAATGAGCTTGATAGCCATCAGGGCGCAGGCATCAGTAACTGGAGTTGCCGCAGTGGAAACATAGGCTTCCACAGCGTGGGTCAGGGCGTCCATACCGGTGGCAGCAGTCAATGCAGGCGGTTTACCTACCATCAAAACGGGGTCATTGATGGCAACGTTCGGAGTTACACGCCAGTCAACAATCGCCATTTTAACATGCGTATCGGTATTGGTGATGATGCAGAAGCGGGTCATTTCACTGGCAGTACCGGCAGTGGTGTTGATGGCGATGAACGGAGGCATTGGTTTGCTGGACTTGTCGACTCCCTCGTAATCACGGATGTGGCCGCCGTTGGTGGCAACGATACCGATACCCTTGGCACAGTCGTGGGAGCTTCCGCCGCCCAGGGAGATAATTGAGTCGCACTTTTCTTCCTGGAAGATTTTAAGACCATCGTGTACGTTGATATCTGTCGGGTTCGGCTCTGCTCCGTCAAAAATAACTGCTTGCGCACCGGCCTCTTCCACATAACCTTTGATTTTATCAGCTACGCCAAGAGCTGAAAGGCCTTTATCAGTAACAATCAGAGGCTTTTTGCAACCCAGTGTTCTTACCTGGTTACCTGTTTCTTTAACCGCACCTACACCCATTAATGTAACAGTAGGAATAAAAAATCCGTAAACTTGATCTGCCAATGCCATATTATCCATCTCCTTACGTTTTTTTATTAAGTGTTTAAATATTCGAATCATTTAGTAAATCCTTTAGTTAAACACATCACACCACTAAATCCTTACTGTAGATATGCAAAAAACTCCAGATCTTCTTCTGCATTCCTCCCTTTTTTAATTCATTCCTGCAGGAATAAAAGGCCACAATACTCTTATCCATACCTTCTGTTAAAATAGAACTTTCATTGCCGGCAAATTAAGAAGGTGTATAGATAAGTACCAAAAAACAGCAAATCTCTTATCTTCTGTTCGACGCATAATACTAATGCAATCCCTATACCAAACACCAAAGGCACTCTCAAAATATTCCGGAACTTTTATAGAATGTGCTGTTCTCTTCCCCAGTTATCAGGGGTTATGGCAACGATATTTGCAACAATTTACTTAACCTTTTAACTTGAAAATATATTTTCAATCCCCATAACATTAAAATTCTCTGTTCCATACAAACATGCCGGCCAGACCACTGCAGCGAAATGCTACATTCCTGCCCTAATTCAAAACAGGCTACCTTTTAACATCTTTTACAAACTGTATTTTCAGTCTTAAGATAAAGGGTGCTCCTGACAATTCCCAGGGCGCGGGCAGTGTGGAAAATATTATGATTATAAGTGGAAAATATTATGATGATAATCTGACAGGCACCGAAAGCACACAAACAATACCGGCCAGATTCCTGCAGCGAAATGATACAGCCTGCCCTAATCCAGGACAGGCTGCTATTTAAACACCTTCTTGCAAACTATATTTCTTTATCTTTCGGTAAAGGGTGCTCCTGGCAATCCCCAGAGCACGGGCAGTGTGGGAAATGTTGTGATTATAATAGCGCAGTGTTTCGGCAATGAACCTGCCTTCCAGATCCTTCAAACCCGCCGCTTCCCCTTCTGCCAGTTTGCGTTTCGCCACTACCCGCTCTATATTATGGACCAGGTTCCTGGCCAGTTTATTGGCCAGGAGCAATTGCTCCGGGGGCAGGTGATCCCAGTCAATATCCTTTGCCAGACAAGCTTGCAGATATTTGACAGGAGCCGAAACAACATCATCCGTGGATTCCTCTTTTTCATCTTCCGGCAAGCCCTCAGGCTTGTGACCGGCTGGATTTTTATGCAACAGCAGGCCAATCATATGCCGCGGCATAATGACGGGGTCTTCACACAGCGCCACCACCTGTTCAATGGTTTTGGCAAGTTCGCGGACATTGCCCGGCCAGTGATAGGCCTGAAGAATACGAAGGCATATGGGGGATATTTGTAAAACCTGCCGCCCCTCCCGTTGAGCATATTTCTTTAAAAAGAAGTCTACCAGTTCTGGTATATCTTCGGGGCGTTTCCGCAGCGGCGGCAGTGTTAAATTAACAACTTCCAGACGATAAAGCAAGTCTTCGCGAAAAGTTTTATCTTTAACTTTTTCTCTTAGATCTACATTTGTGGCGGCGATAATTCTGACATTGGTCTTGATTAACTCTTCACCGCCAATACGCATAAATTCACCGTTTTCCAGAACACGCAGCAACTTGACCTGTAAAGACTGGCTGGCCTCACCAATTTCATCGAGGAACAACGTACCCCCGTCGGCCAGCTCAAATATGCCTCGTTTACGGCTAACGGAATCTGTAAATGCACCCTTTTCATGCCCGAACAGCTCGCTTTCGAGCAAGTTTTCCGCTAGGGCGCCGCAATTTACAGCAAAAAAGGGCTTCCTGGACCGGTTGCTGGCAGCGTGTATGAAACGGGCCAGGACCTCTTTACCACTGCCAGTTTCACCCTGAATCAGGATACTGATATCCTTAGCCGCCGCCTTGTAAGCCGTCGCAACCAGACGCTGCATATCCGGTGATTTTCCCACAATAAACCGGTGGCGCCGGGCCAGTTCTTCCCAGCCAGGCCGGACGGGTGTATGGTCAAATTTCTCCAAGTAAAACTCCAATGCCTCATTTATTATTTTTTTCAAGGCAATGATATTATCAAAGGGCTTCTCAAGAAAATCGTATGCCCCGAGCTGCATAGCCTTGACCGCTGTACGCGTAGTACTGCGACCGGTCATAACTATATACAGGCAGCGGGACCTTTTGGCTTTAAACTCCTGAAGCAATTGAATTCCACAAGCATCCGGTAACTCTAAATCCAGCAGCACCACCGGAAAATGATCATTATAAAATAATTGCCTGGCCTGTTCAGCGCTATGCGCCATCACCACCTCCAGGTCTTCTCCTTCTATGAGGCGTTGAAATAATTTGCCGATTCCAACTTCGTCGTCAACTACCAGGATCCGTTTCTTTTGGCTTAACAAATATATCCACCTCCTGGTCAAAGAAAACCACGCTACCCGTTTATCCAGAATTAGGAAAAAACATGGCCTCCGTGGTTTTTTGACAAGCAGCTCCTTTCAATAACCCTCAGTTTAGTTTTAAAATACCTTGATATGGATATCTTTCCTGCAATACAGTATTTTACCAGTCAGTTACACAACCACCTTTATTTTAAACGCTTACTCCTGAAAAAGTCAATTATCTTAACAATTCATAATTATAGAAGACAAAAACAACCAACTATTTAACAAAAGAACATATTGCATGGATAATTCCTGTCGTCTTTAAAAAATAATATTTCGGTAAGCGTTTTTCTTTTGAATTATTCCTGGGGGTTATCTAAGTAGGACCTTAAACCTTCTAGTAAATGTAAAATGTCCGGCAAAATCTTTATTTCATGTGTATAATTTCTCTGCTAAACAGTACATAATAGTAATACTCCGCTTTGGTGAGTTCTATCTCTCCCCGTCCAGCGCAAGCTGGACCTTTTTTTTATTACTATGTCAGTGTTGTTAGTGTAAAGTTATTGTAGGAGTTTTACAGACAAAAAGAGAAGATATCACCGTCCTGC
>LFSA01000058.1 GCA_001512635.1 Pelotomaculum sp. DTU098
GATTTTACTGGGTTTGCGGGTTTTTAGATGCTAAAAATGGATGGAAAGTTTCAAACTTAGGTTAAATCTTGCCCTTTGCCAACTAAAAAAGGGACCTCTTGGTTGATATAAAGGTCCACCTGGCAAAAAGATCAATTAATATTGTTTCAATAATTAAGGATATCCTTTATCTTTGGCGTCAACAAAAATAACCGGCCTAAAAACCGGTTATTTTTAATCCCCGGAATACCAGGAGCTTGAGCTGAAGGTTGCAGGGGAAAGGGGGTCGGCTTCCCAGTCCAGGCCGCACTCTCCCACAGGCCGTTCAAGGGGCGAAACAACCGTGTTCGACCGTAAAAGCGGGTAGAATTCATTCCCAATGTCAACAATCCCAATTTCGCAGTTATAGGACAGGCCCGGCTCAACCCCGGAAAAGTAGTGGCTCTTTTTGGACAGGTCGAGATCCGTAGTGAAATATGGCCCTTGGCCCTGTACATTTAACCTGAGCTGTATCCCTTTTCTCTCGCTTAATACGTTTTTCAGACCCGGGGACAATTCCCAGTAAACGTAAAGTACCCTCGGGCTTTGCACCAGCAAATGCAGTGCGTTCTCATTGTAGTCCTGCGGCAAAGGAATATGTCCGTAGTTTTTATCCACTCAAGATCCCCCCTTTGTTATAAGTAATTGGACAAAGGAAGGTAATATCCTCCAGGAGTGGATAATTTATTATATTCCTGGTTGTGAATTTAACCTGGCCGGTCAAGGTATTGGACTGCGTTCAGCGCCGCTACCTGCCCCTCGCCTGCCACCTTGGCCAATTGGCCCAATTGATAAGGACAAGGTCATTTTCCGCCTCACCTGTTTTTTTTCCTAAATTGTATCCCCCATGACAATTGGTTGTATTTAGAGGATTTGTTTGCGGAAGGCCTGGAAGTTGGTTTAGAATATTGACGAAGAAATCGAAGGGAAGTGATTTAATGTACTGGAACGGACAGGGCGGGGATAACACCCGGGCAACCGTCGCCGCAGCCCTGAAAAGGGCTGGAGAACTGGGCGTGAAACATCTTGTGGTGGCTTCCTGCTCCGGAAAATCGGCGTCCTTATTCCTGGAGCAAAACCACCAATTGGAAATTGTCTGCGTCACCCACCAGGTGGGCTTTTACAAACCCGGCGAAGACGAAATGTCAGCAGAAATCAGAAACCGGCTTACTGCAGGAGGAATCCGGATTCTGACCACAACTCACTTCATGGCCGGCCTGGACAGAGCTTGCAGGATAAAATTCGGAGGGGTTTACCCGGCTGAAATTGTGGCAAGCGCCTTGAGAATTCTGGGCCAGGGCCTGAAGGTGTGCGTTGAGATCAGTGTCATGGCTTTAGATGCAGGGTTGATCCCCTACGGGGTTGATATCATCTCCCTGGGTGGTACCGGTGAGGGTCTTGACACTGCGGCCGTAATCAGACCCGCCCATTCCCAGAACTTCTTCGATACCAAGGTGCGGGAGATTATCTGCAAGCCCCGGGACTTCTAGCCAGGTTTGATTTGCAAAAAATCCTTTTCATTGCCGGGCCCGGCGGGAAAACCGCCGGGCCCGGCCCAGTAAGCACGCCTGTCAATAAGAATTAAGCTTAATATCTTGCCGGTCCCTTACTAAATTGTTTACGGGATCACTTTTGTTAAAGGGTATTCGATAATGTCCTGCGCGCCAGCCTTTTTCAACAGGGGAATTAGTTCCCTCACCTGCTTTTCTTCTAAAACTGTTTCCACGGCCAGCCAGTCGCTCTGGACCAGTTGGGCAATTGTGGGCTGTTTCATGGCCGGCAGGACCTCCAGGAGAGCCTGCAGTTTCTCCTGCGGCACGTTCATCTTCAGACCCACCTTTGACCGGGCCCGGAGCGCCCCCTGCAAAAGGACCGCAATGCTTTGCAGCTTTTCTCTTTTCCACGGGTCCTGCCAGGCCACTTTGTTGGCGTGGAGTTTCGTTGTTGACTGGAGGACGGTAGCAATTTCCCTCAAGTTATTGGCCTTCAGGGAACTGCCGGTTTCCGTGATGTCGGCTATGGCATCCACCAGGTGAGGCACCTTTACTTCCGTGGCACCGTAGGAGTATTCAACATAGGCCTCCACGCCGTGGCGTTTTAAGTAATTCTGGGTAACCCGCACCAGTTCCGTAGCAATTCTTTTTCCCTGCAAGTCGTAAATGGTCTTGATATCACTGTCGTTAGCCACCGCAATGACCAGGCGGATGGGGTTCGAGGTGTTTTTGGCATAAACCAGGTCAGCCACCTCCACCACGTCCGCTTCATTCTCCATAATCCAGTCAAGGCCGCTCAAACCGGCGTCAAGAACACCATCATTGACGTAACGGGGGATTTCCTGGGCGCGCATCAGGACCACTTCCAGATCGGGGTCGTTTACTGTAGGAAAATAAGACCGGCTGCGCACCGTCAGTTCAAAACCGGCCTGTTTAAATAGTTGAAAGGTAGCCTCCTGGAGGCTGCCCTTTGGTAAACCAAGGCGCAACTTCAAGAAATACTCCTCCTTCGGAAATGACAGGTTATAGTATACTGTAAAAGTATATCCTCCAGCCCCGGGGGTGTCAATACCGCAGGAGGCCTACCTTCCCCTGGAAAGATGCTTTCATGGAATCCTCAATATTTGTCCTGGAAAAATCATGGCAGGGTCTGCAATCATGTTGGCATCCACAATTGCCTGCACCGTTGTTCCATATCTGCCTGCTATAGTGAAAAGGGTCTCACCAGGCCGGACGGTATGAATCAGTCCGTTTGGCCCTGATAACACCCAAACTTGCACGCCGCCATCGGCAGTCCCCAATCCCAGTAGCCCCTCTCCACTCACGGCAAGGTCGTTTACAGGGCTGCCGGCCCGCACCGCCCAATCCGGTGCACTGTTTTCCACGGGGCTCCTGTAACCGAAGATGTATCCCTCCGGAGTACCTGCAACAAGTGTTACCGTGCTTTCCCCTGCCAGCCTGCCCGCCGTCAGGGCGGGTATTCCGCTGCCCAGGTTATCCGATGTAAACACCGGAGTAAGGGAGCCGTCCGACTCTAAAATTCGCAGGAACCCGTCGCTGCCGCCCCAGGCCAGCTCTTCCTCCGGTCCTGTTCTTAAATCGCCGGCTGTTAGCGACGTTACCAGCGCTGGAAGATCCGCCAGGGCAGGACCCTCGGCGAAACCACGCTCGGTAAAGATCAGTGTGAGAAGACCTGAGTGGCCGTTGCGCCGGTAAGCAACTGCAACAACAGGCGTGGCGTTCCCTTTTCTTCTGAAAGTAACAACCTTTTGGGCCGTCCCCGGCAATAACCTGATTGCCAGGAGCTCAAGGCGCAGGTCTGCATCCCTCTGGCCGAAGAGACGATAGAAGAAGAGGGAGGCCATACCTTCCGGTGCAGCAATGATCTCCTCCCTGCCGTCGCCGTCAAGGTCCGCCAGGGCAAGATCTGCAAAGCGGGCACCGGGTTCGGGCTGTGTTTCCGCCAGGCGGACAAGGGCCCCCTGGCGGCTCCCGTAAAGTGCCACCCTGTCCTCCATTCCCAGGACAATATTGTCAACAGCCCCGTTTGAAATCGGCAGCCCCGCGGCCAGGCTGAGGACCTGAGTGCCCACATCAGCCCGGGAGCTCAGCACATAACCCGTATTTGAGGCTGTGAAAAGGTAAACTATTGGGCCCGCAGCCGCCACCAGGTTTTCCCTGGCGCCAGTCAAAGCGCCCCAGTCTACCTGGACCATGCCGTTTAGCCCCGGTAGGGAGAAAACCTTTTCTGCTGTTACCAGAGGCAATACCGGTCACCTCTTTCTTTTTTTACTGAAAATGTATGTTGCGACGGGCCCCTTTAGGAACAATAAACGGTTCAAAAAGAACCGTACGTTGAAGAATCACTTATTAAATTAACTGGTTTAGACCTTTAATTGAGTCTTTGGAGCAGGAATTTTTGTCTCAGCCTCACCATCTTCTGCCTTTATCATGATAAGCTTACCATTACTAACGCTTATTAAAACGCTGCTACCTCCTACAATACCAAGGGATTTCATAATGGATCGGGGTATTGTTACCTGCCCGTAGGGGGTTAAGCATGATAATGCTGTCATTAATCTACCTCTCTTCTTTTCAAGTTAACCGCCGGCTAAAACCATTATAGAATAACCCGGCGCCCTTATCCAGGGTGGTAATATGAAAGGTTTTGTCACTCTTTGCCGGGCGCCCTTGTCAGTTAATTACTTTGAAATCTCTTCATAAATGTTGTAAAATAACACCAGTACTATACCTGATAGGAGTGACCCCAATGGCAATCTCCAATAAAATAAGGGGATTTTTAGCAAACGCGTCTTTTATCCGCAAGATGTTCGAGGAAGGCGAAAAACTAAGAAAAATCTACGGTCCGGAAAACGTTTATGACTTTACCCTGGGAAACCCTGAACTTGAACCCCCGGCTGCCTTTAAGGAAGAGTTGAAGAAACTAGCCCTTGCACCGGTGCCGGGTATGCACCGTTACATGAGTAACGCCGGTTATTCCGAAACACGCCGTGCAGTTGCTGACGTACTGGCAAAAGGGACAGGCCTCCCCTTCTCCGAGCATAATATAATTATGACCTGCGGTGCCGGGGGAGCTTTAAACGTGGTGCTGAAAACCATTCTGGACCCCGGTGACGAAGTAGTCCTGATTTCTCCGTTTTTTGTGGAATACAAGTTTTATATTGACAATCACGGCGGTTTGTTTAAAATAGCCCCCTCGGCCCAGGACTTCCAGCTGGATCTGGATTCCATCAGCGCAGCCATCACCCCCCGGACCAGGGCGGTATTAATTAACTCACCCAATAACCCCACCGGCGTAGTTTACAGCGCTGAATCCCTTACAGCCCTGGGTGACCTTCTGGAAACAAAGGAAAAGCTCACCGGTAAGCCCATCTATGTGATCTCGGATGAACCCTACGCCAAGATAGTATATGACGGGATCAAACTCCCCAGTGTCTTTAAACATATTAAAAACAGTATCGTTGTAACTTCTCACAGTAAGGATCTGGCCCTGCCGGGTGAACGTATCGGCTATATTGCTTTTTCACCCCGGATTGAAGACGGTGCCCTGCTTGAAGAAGGCCTGATCTTCTGCAACCGCACCCTGGGCTTCGTCAACGCCCCGGCCTTGATGCAACGGCTCGTTACCGGACTGCAGGAGGAAAGTGTGAATATCCAGGATTACCAGGAAAAAAGGGATATCCTGTACAACAGCTTAACAGAAATGGGCTTTGAAATGATTAAGCCCCAGGGAGCATTTTACCTGTTTCCGAAATCGCCGCTTCCGGACGACGTGGAATTCATCAGAAAAGCCCAAAAATACAACCTCCTCCTGGTACCCGGCAGCGGTTTCGGGCGGCCCGGCTACTTCCGGATAGCTTATTGTATTAACAAGCAGATTATTCTTAATTCACTGCCGGCTTTTAAAGCTCTGGCCACTGAACTGGGAGTGACCCGTTAAGATCAACAAAGCCCCCGTCCTTCTGCCGGGCGGGGGTTTCTTATTTGAAGTATCCTTCTTAATATCTATAAATTCATTATTACCAGTGAATTTAAAGTATGGTCATAAAGAACCAGGTGATCATGACGGCTTCCACCACCAGCTTTAGAATTGTCCCGCCGAAAAAACCGATAATTGTACCAAAACCCACTTTAAAGGCCTTATCAAGGGGGCTTCTGCGGTACAACTCTCCTGCCACCGCGCCGATGAAGGGACCGAAGATGAGTCCGAAAGGCCCGAGCAGAAGCACTCCTAACAGCCCGCCTAAAACACTTCCCCATACAGCCTCCCTGGAACCTCCGTAACGCCTGACACCCCAGATTCCTGCCAGGTAGTCCACCAGGAAAATCAGCAAAACCGCCAGACCCTGGCCGGCATAAAAAGTCCAGGGTAGATTTTGGAACTTAACAAAAAACCCGTAAACCAGCATCCCCAGCCAGATCAACGTCGCTCCCGGCAAGGCCGGCAGCACCGTACCCAGCACGCCGACAGTAAAAAAAACAACTGCTATGATAATCCCGGCAATAGACATGAAGGACCTCCCCTTAAATGGGTTATCTTACTTCTTTTTATTATACGACAAATAATTATTAGAAGATGCACTTTTTTCGTTAAACTTCCAAATTTAATCATTCTTTTTAATATATATGTTTCCAAAAAATAACTTCTAAATTAGTAGTCATCATTTATAGAAAAAAGAAAAAAATGCCTGTCGCCTTGACTATAGTCAAGAAGTCAGGCATTTTAAACCGGTTATAAGAGAACACGGTGCAGCGCTTATTTTAATCTGAAAATACAGTGTATTTTCATTCCCTGTTTGGGTCCTGTTACCTTACAGGTTTATCATTACCTGCCGGGTACCCGGAAGACCAGGACCTTTTATTAAATTGTAAAATATTACCTGTAATCAGTTTTTAAATTACATCGTCCACGACGTCTACTTCGGGAGCCCCGCGCCTGTGGATGATCCCCTCCACCCTTCGCGCAGCGCCTCTTACGTACTCGCCTGTTTTTTCACAGACTTCCGGCCTGGCACACCTGCCAATTTTGGTAAGGGCTAAAAAAACCAGTGCAGCCGCCCCGAAGCCGGCAATTGAGCGCAACGAAAGCATTGCTCTACCCCCTTATAGGTAAGTCACTGTATCTATTTTTTCCAGGGGAGTCCAAGATCATACTTCACACTTCTCAATCTGTTACCTTTCTTCCAGCTAAACTTCCTTACCCAACAGGGGGTGTCTTTTTGCAGAAACAGGCAGCCAGATGCCCTTGAAAATACAATTACCTGTGCCTTACAGTGCACAGGGGTGTTAAGAAAAACTAAGCTTAGCAGGGGTATGGTTCTCCGGGATTCAAATACGGGACCCTGGTGTAACAGCCTGGCTGGGCTCGGCAAAATAGCGGACAACCCCGGCATAAATAGCATAGGCAATCTTTTGTTGATATTCTGGATCGACCATCAGCTTTTCTTCCCGGGGATTGGTAATAAAACCAATTTCCACAATAGCACTGGGCATTTTAGCTATGCGGTTTGTAAAGTAATCAACCTGTTTGGCTGCACGGCCGGGGTATACTAAGAACCGGTTTAACTCTCTCTGAATAGACTCTGCCAGTCTTTTTCCCTCCACAGAACCTGGCTGGGAAAAGGTTTGGGCGCCCCCCTCCCGCCTGTCCGGAAAACTGTTAACATGGATGCTGAGAAAGAGGTCCGCACCCCTCTGGTTGGCTATTTCCACACGTTTGGTTAAATCCTGAACCCTGGACTGGTACAAGCTGTGGTTGCCGGGGTCGCTGAGATCGCGGTCGTTCTCCCGGGTCAGCAGCACCTCGGCCCCTGCCTGGCGAAGAATTTCAGCCAGCTTCTTCGATACTTCAAGGACAATATCCTTTTCATAAACACCTGAAGCACCCACGGCTCCGGGATCTTCGCCCCCGTGTCCCGGATCAATCACAATCAGCTTGCCGGCAACCGCCCAGGCCAGAGTTGAAATATAACGTTCCTCTAACCGGGCAGAAGAGATCCGGAATCCAAAAAGAACAGCCAGCACCACTGCAGTCAGGACCAGGATAAACCTTTTACCGGGCAACCTGGTACGCGCCGAAAAGAAGGCCAAATAAGTTCCCACCCTTCCTTTTAGAAGGGTATGCCACACCGGATCAAAATATGTACAGCCTTTGTTTAAGGACCCGCAGGTGCTGAAAGAAAACCTGGGAAATTAGAACTTTCTAAAGCTTTGCAACCTCTGCCCTTCAACAACGCCTGGTTTGAGCAAATGGTCCGGGAACGCCACCTGCTTTGAGCCTGGGACCGGTGAAAAAAAGAAAATCCAATTATCCAGTGCTTAATAAACAACCTGCTCTAGGCCTGGACCCGGCGGTCTGAAAAAGAACGCCGGAGCAGCCCCGGTATATGCCAGAGGAGCCAGCGGTATAATTGCCGGTAGTCCCTGCAACCATTAAGAATTTGCAGTGATTCCGCAAAGGGTTCCCTGCTGTTAAAAAACATCCCCAGCAGAATCCTTGGAAAGTATTGAAACAACCTGGAAATGAACAATGCTGCCTTCAAGTCAGCACCGAAACTGTGATAACAATTGCGCTCGTAGACACCGAGGTTCTGCCGGTTCGGAGGTGCAGACCTGGAAAGCAGGGATGTTGCCGTCGCGGCTGCAAGCCGGCCGGAAGCAATGGCGTAGCGGATACCTTCTCCGGTAAAGGGGTCTGCAAACCCGGCGGCATCACCCGCCAGGATAATCCCGTCGCTTACTGCGGGGCGGGAAATCCCACCGAGGGGAATATGACCCCCCCTGATTCGCCCGCCAACAGCCAGCCCCTTTTCTTTCAAAAAGTCCAAAAACGCAGCCCTGACATGTTTTGTACAGGAGGGCCAGACGCCGAGTCCGGTTGAAACCCGGTTTCTCTTGGGAAATATCCAGCGGTACCCCACAACAGGGGTGAGCCCGTAGTAGACCTCAACACCTTCTTGCCATGGTACATCCCGCTCTACCGTCCCTATTTCCGAACAAACACAAAAAGCCAGGTCTTTTTTCAAGAAGGGTTTCCGGACAGCCCTGGCCACCGTACTGTAGACACCATCCGCCCCGATCACCAGCCGGGCTGTATAAACACGCCCGGAGGTCCGGACAATTACCCCGTTTGTACCGGGGTCTACTTCTATGACCTTCTGCCCCTGCCTGACTTCTGCTCCGGCAGCCTGGGCCAGGCTGACCAGCCAGAGATCAAAAACATCCCGGGATACCAGCACTATAAAATCCTGCTCAAGCTCTATGGTTATTTGCCTGTCACCATAAAAACCGTGAAAAACGGAACACCGCGCCTCGATGATCTCCGGGGGGATGGGTACATCCAGCAGGTTCATTGCAGCTGCGGATATTGCCCCGGCGCAGGTTTTAGGCCTTGGCAGGAACTCCTTTTCCAGAAGTACGGTTTCCAGACCCAACCGGGCGCATTCCCTCGCCGCTACGGCGCCGGCAGGCCCCCCGCCCACAACAATCACATCATATTTGCTCACAAACACACCCCCTTTGCCGCGTCGGGCCTATTATTCCACAAAAGGGGGCAATTAAACCAAAAAAGGATATTGAACCAGGATCTGAAGCAGGGGAGCACAATAACATCCACTAAGGACGCCAGGGCAGAATGACAGCAATTAAAACCCTGTATGGTATCCAATCATTTAATAATAGCTGCGGGAAATCCTTTAGACGCGCCAGTATTGTCCCCCGGACAACAAAGGCCACCTATACGGCGGCCAACTGGTGGCAGGCAGAGGGACTTTGCCTGCTGGTATATTATCAAGGCATTTGCCACACTTGGTAAATTATTTTGGAACAAACCCAGGGCAGCCAAACCGTCCTCTGCCCTGCTAAAAAAATTTTATTCGTGTACTACCACCAAACCGGTTATTATTAGATTTAGGCCTGTTCCAGGGCCCGGCCCGGAAGTCGCTTGTCACCGACCCGCCGGGTTATTTTTTCACGGTCAAAATACTCCAGCAGCGGCAGGGCAAACTTGCGGGAGGTTTGTAAAAGGTCCCGGATTTCGCCCACCGTGATCTCACCCTTTTCCCGGAGGAGTCCTATCACCTTTTCCCGGGCCTGGTCCAAGACATCCCTTAGAAAATATAGATCGTCCGTGATCTTGACCATAACACCTGTCCTCAGCAGGTACTGAAGGAGTTCCTGCCCGTAAGCCTCGCTCATGCCCGCGTTCCTGCAGAGTTCAGTCCAGGCAGGGGGCAGAAAGGCAGCTTCCCTCAGGAGCCCGAGAATCCTGTCAATCTGCTTCTGCTGATCAGGGCCGGGCCTGCTGTCGAAGTCCGGCAGCGCTACTACCTGGGGGCTGACCCTTATCAGGCCGTCCTTCTCCATTTCCAGGAGCAGTAATTGAAAAGCCTTTGTTGGTATCGCCTGGAACTTGCGGGAACGCAGATCCTCCTTGGGATAACCCTCCCTCAGAGGGTATTCCCGGTGGTAGGACCTGAGCAAGTCGCTGATTTCAGCAGCCCAGCGCCGGTAAACATCACCTGCTACCAGGTAGGTCCTCCCCTCGGCGATGATCATTTTAACCCGTCCATCCCGTTCCAGTTCCCGGGCTGCCTCCAGAATGTCTTCCTCCTCCAGGCCGGTGCTCTTTGCCACTTCGGCCGGTCCCGGTAGTCCCGACAAGCCCGGCAGGCACTGGCTCAGCAGTTCAACCGGCGTACCCCTTTCCCGGGCTGCCAGAGCATTCAGAACATCGCTGCGAAAACGCCTGTGTTTGCGCCCGGGCAAAGGGTTAATAACAGTGCCGCCACCAATGGTATGCATGGGCGAATAAGAACGGATTACAAAACGATCACCTTTGTCTGCCACAACCGGCTTTTCCAGCTCCAGCTGGGCGTAGGCCAGGGAGCCCGGTTTCAATTCTTCCTGATCCAAAAGACGCACCCGGCCCAGGGCCTCTCTTGTACCCAGGAAAAAGCGTACCCGGGCCCCGTTTTTCAACGGTCTGGGTGCGCTTTTCAAGAGCAGCAGGCGAACATCAAGCCGTTTGGTGGGAAACATGCTATTCATTCCGGCTACCACACTGCCGCGCTCAATCTGTTCCACCTCAAGGCCGACCAGGTTGACAGCCACCCTTTGACCAGCCTCCGCCACCTCAACCTTTTCACCATGTACTTGCAGAGAACGCACCCTGGAAGCCAGCCCCTGGGGCTGAACTTCCACCTGGTCACCCACTTGGAGCGTTCCTGATACCAGCGTGCCGGTGACCACAGTGCCGAAACCAGTTATGGAAAAAACCCGGTCCACAGGCAGCCTGGGCGGGCCCGTAGCAACCCTGGGCCGGACTTCCCGGGTCATGCTGTCAATCTGTTCCAAAAGCTCCGGGATACCCTGGCCTGTAACCGAGGAAACACTGACTACGGGTGCGTTTTCCAGCACAGTGCCTTTTAAAAAATCCCGAACTTCTTCCTGGACCAGCTCCAACCACTCCTGGTCCACCAGATCGATCTTGGTCAGCACAACAATTCCTTTGGTAACCTGGAGCAACTGGATAATATCCAGGTGTTCGCGGGTCTGGGGCATGACTCCCTCGTCGGCGGCAATAACCAGGAGAACAAGGTCAAATCCGCCGGCCCCTGCCAGCATATTCTTGATAAAACGTTCATGGCCGGGCACATCGACGATACCCGCCCTTCGCACTCCGGGCAGGGATAAGGCGGCAAAGCCCAGCTCAATAGAAATCCCGCGGTCTTTTTCTTCTTTCAGCCGGTCTGTATCAATTCCAGTCAGGGCCTTGACCAGGGCTGTCTTACCGTGGTCTACATGCCCTGCCGTTCCAATAATAAGGTGTTTCATTTTATCCCTTTCCCTTCACAGAGGGCGCCCCTGACAGCTTCTACCAGCGGCTGCAATTCAGCGTCAGCGATAGTCCGGACATCCAGGAGCAGCTTATCCTCCTGCACCCTGCCCATGACCGCCGGGTCACCCCGGCGCAGTTTGGTTTGCAGTTCACCTGCTGACTCCTGCACCGGGCGTATCGCCACCAGTACCGAAGGAAGCTCCGCTGTGGGCATCGCTCCGCCTCCCACGGCTGAGAAACCTTCTTCCAGGCAAATTTCCGCTTTTTCCCCGGCGGCCGCACGCAGCAGCTCAGCCAGACGGGAACCCCTTTGCTGGAGGATGTCCCGGCTCTCGGTAAGCATCCTCAGGGTGGGAATTTCCCGGATGGCCCACTCCTGATCGAGGTATTCCCGCAAAGTCGCTTCCAGGGCAGCCACTGTCATCTTGTCAATCCGGACGGCCCTGGTCAACGGGTTTTTCTTCATCCTTTCAATGAGGTCTTTTCTTCCTAAGATAATGCCCGCCTGGGGACCGCCCAGGAGTTTGTCCCCGCTAAATGTGACCACATCTGGTCCTGCTTCCACCACTTCCCGTACTGTGGGTTCAGAGGGGAGTCCGTAACCGCTGAGGTCAAACAAAAAACCACTGCCTAAGTCCGACATCACGGGAAGGGAAGCTGACCTGCCTATTTCAACAAGCTCACTGATCGTTGTTTCCCGGGTAAAACCGATAATCCTGTAGTTACTGGTGTGGACATGGAGCAGCAGGGCAGTGTCCGGGCTGATGGCCTTCCGGTAATCATCCGGGTGGGTTTTGTTTGTGGTTCCCACCTCAACCAGGCGCGCCCCGCTTTGGGCCATTACATCCGGTACCCGGAAAGAACCTCCGATTTCAACAAGCTGGCCCCTGGATACAATAACTTCCCGTCCCCTGGCCAGTGTGCTCAAGGCCAGGAGCACCGCCGCCGCATTGTTGTTCACCACCAGGACCGCTTCAGCGCCCGTCAATGTTTTCAGCAACCCCTCCAGGTGAGCATACCTGGAACCTCGCCGCCCGCTTTCCAGGTCAAGCTCGATGTTCGAGTAACTGGAAGCCACATCGTTGATAGCCTGCCTGGCCCGCTCGCTGAGGAGGGCGCGTCCCATATTTGTATGCAGCACAACCCCTGTGGCATTGATAACCGGGCGCAGGTTGGGACGAGCAGACTGCCTTACGGCACAGAGGGTTTCCCGGACCGTTTGCTCCAGGATAAACTCTTTTCCCTTATTTTCATCGTCCGGCCTAAGTCCTGCCAGGAGCCGCCGCCGCTCCCTTTCCAGGACATCCCGGACAGCCTGGACCACGACGCTGCGCGGCTGCCCTTCCAGTTCTTTAACCAGCCTTGCGTCCCGGAGAACTTCGTCAACAGACGGCAGCATCCTCAGCAATTCCGTACCCACGGCTCGGATCCCCCCAATTGTGCCAGCTTATTTCTTATATACCAGGTAATTTCTTTATATGCTATTGTAAAATTATATGGCAGCATCACCCTAAAAGCAAGTACCCTGATTCTTTGCCTGGTACTTCCGGACAATTGACGCGCGGTTGTTTTAGCGAGACAATTGCCGGGCTGTGATCTAATCACATCCTGACAAGAGTACTGGCACCAAAAACCTTTGTCATAAGAGCGGGCGTTATATATAATATAAAGGCGAGAGAAACCTAAATCCAATCATTTAACCCACAGAGCAGCGGTTATTGTTTATTTTCTGGAACAAGGCAGGAAATGGTCGAACCCTGTCATATAAACTTTTATACACCAGGGATTTCCCTTTTCTGGTTGCTCCCTTAGAACAGGAGGTTAAGATGATGATCCAGGAAGTGCGGGTTACGAACTTACCTGAATTACCCGACAGCAAGGGAGAAAAAATCCTTTACGATATCAACAACGCCCTGGGTATCCAAAGTGTTGAAAAAGTCAGGACTGCCCGGGTTTTTCGTTTTGAGGGCATCAGTGAGGAGGATGCCGAATACCTGGCCCAAAAGCTGCTGGCCGAGGATGTGTTTCAGGAATACCGGATTAACAGCCCCGTCCTCGAAGATGCCGACGTGGTACTGGAAGTCGCTTACAAACCAGGGGTGATGAACCCGGAGGCGGCATCCCTGCTCAAGTCGGCAGCCGACCTGGGAGTCAAGGGCCTTGTGGCCGCCGACTCCAGCTGGAACTATGGCTTTTACGGCAGCAATATCAGCAAAACAGATATTGACCGGATCGTGAACAGCCTGCTGGTCAACGCAACGGTGGAATATGTCGTCAGGGAAAAACCGAAAACCCTGATTATCCAGGGAACACCCGGTCCCACCGAAATCATTCCCATCCGCAAGATGAATGACAACGAGCTCCTCAACCTGAGCCAGGACAAGCTCTTTTTAAACCTGGAGGAAATGAAGGTCATTCAAAACTACTTTACCAGTATCGGCCGTGACCCAACCGATTGCGAAATCGAGATTATCGCCCAGACCTGGTCGGAACACTGCGTCCACAAGACCTTTAAAGCAAAGCTAATCGTAGACGGGAAAGAAAAAGAGCCCCTCTTCCAGCGGCTGAAGGAAGCTACGGAAGAGATCGGGCACCCGCTGGTTCTCTCGGCTTTCGTGGACAATTCCGGCGTCTTTGAATTCTACGACGGACTGGCCATTTGCGGCAAAGTGGAAACACACAACTCGCCATCCGCCATTGAGCCTTACGGTGGGGCCATGACCGGCAGCGGCGGCGTTTTCCGGGACATCATGGGAACCGGCCAGGGGGCAAAGGTACTGGCATCTACGGATATGTTTTGTTTTGCCCCTCCCTGGATGCCCCAGGAGGAAATTCCCCCCGGCTGCCTGCACCCCCACTACCTTTTGAGGCGGGTGGTGGACGGAGTCAAGGACTACGGCAACAGGATGGGTATTCCCACCAACAACGGCTCGGTCCATTTTCACAGGGATTTTAGGGCCAAACCCACGGTTATTGTAGGCGCTTACGGCATTCTTCCCGTTGCAACCTGCCGTAAAGGCAGCCCCAAACCCGGCGATCTGGTGGTGGCCATGGGCGGGCGCACCGGAAGGGACGGCATTCACGGCGCCACCTTTTCCAGCGGGGAAATGACGGACAGGACCATCGAGGTCAATGCCAGCGCAGTCCAGATTGGTCACCCCATCGAGGAAAAGCGCATGTTTGACGCCATCCTGGCTGCCAGGGACGAGGGCCTGATCAGGGCCATCACCGACTGCGGCGCCGGGGGATTTGCTTCTGCGGTAGGCGAAATGGGCTCTAAAACCGGAGCCTGCATCGCCCTGGACCGGGCGCCCCTGAAATACCCGGGCCTGGCGCCCTGGGAGATCCTGCTCTCGGAAAGCCAGGAGCGGATGGTGCTGGCAGTGGATCCTGCCAACTGGGAGCGCCTCCAGGAAATATGCCGGAACTACAACGTGGAAGCAACCGTCCTGGGCAAATTTACAGATGACCACCATTTTACCGCCACCTATGAAGGCCGGACAGTGATGGACCTGGATATGGAGTTTCTTCATAACGGACTGCCTCAACGGGTTATGCAAGCCGCCTGGAAGCAGCCATCCCTTGCTGAACCGGAGGTCGAGCCGCCCTGGGACTGGGGCGAGCTTTTTGCCCGGGTGCTGGGCCACCTCAATGTGTGCTCTAAAGAACCCATTGTCCGGGTATACGACCACGGAGTGCAGGGGACCAACACCCTACCGCCCTTTGACGGGGTGAACGGGGACGGGCCCAACGACGCTGCCATCATTACCCCTGTCTACGGAAAACCCTACGGCATGATTATAGCCCACGGCCTGAATCCCGTATTAAATATAATCAACCCCTACTACGGAAGCCTGTGGGCAGCTGCCGAGGCAACCGCCAACGCAGTGGCCTGTGGCGCCAATCCTGCAGAAATGGCGCTTATCGATAATTTCATCTGGCCCTTCCCGGACGAAGAATCCCTGGGCGCCCTGGACCTGGCGGTTGACGCCTGCGTGAACTTTTCCCGGGCTACAGGTATGCCCTTCATCTCGGGAAAAGACAGCCTCTCCAGCACCTACCGGGGCAAGGACGGGAAGGTCATCAAGATTCCGCCGGTCCTTTGCATCTCGGTCTTCGGCCGGATCCCCGACATTACCCGGACTGTTTCGGCGGACTTCAAGAAACAGGACAGCCAGATTGTCCTGGTGGGTTACCGCAACACCGGTGAGATGGCCGGCTCGGTCTACTACGACTTACTGGGAATAGTGGGAAGCAACCTGCCCAAAATCGACCCCGTAGCCCTGACCAGGGTTTATAAAGCCCTTCATAGGGCCATAAACACGGGCAAAGTCCTGGCCTGCCACGATTTGAGCGAAGGCGGGCTGGCGGCTGCCCTGGCTGAAATGTGTTTCGGGGGCGGCCTTGGCGCAACCATCAAAATTGATGAAGCTGAAAAAGCAGAGTTCTTCCTCTTTAACGAAACGGCCGGCTGTTTTTTGGTGGAGATTTCGCAGAACACCGATCCGGCTGAAACTTTTGGAGACATCCCCTGGACTGTAATCGGCAAAACAGTTCCGGCCCAGTTTATCACTGCCGAACAGCGGGGAGAGACCCTTTTTTCACTGAATCTGGAGGATTTAAAAGAAGCCTGGCAGCGGCCGATGAAGGAGGTCTTCCGTTCATGAAAAAACCCCGCGTATGCGTGCTCCGCACAGACGGCATCAACTGTGACGAAGAAACATTTTACGCCTTTGAAAAAGCCGGGGCGGAGTGCAAAATGGTGCACGTAAACCAGATCCGGAGCGGCAGCGAAAAACTGGCCTCCTACCAGATTTTAGTCCTGCCCGGCGGCTTTTCTTACGGTGACGACGTCCATTCAGGCAAGATCCTCGCTGTGGAATTGACTTCCTTTATGAAAGAACAGCTGGAGTCCTTTGTGGAAGCGAATAAACTCGTGCTCGGAATCTGCAACGGCTTCCAGGTACTGGTGCGAACCGGGCTCCTGCCTGACAGGAAAATTGGTCAAATCAAAACCACCCTGATGGCCAACGACAGCAGCCACTTCGAGTGCCGCTGGGTCAACCTGCTGGTTGAACGCAGCCACTGCGTCTTTACCCGCGGGCTGGAGGGAAGCCTGCTCAGCATCCAGGTCGCCCACGGGGAAGGCAAGTTTTACACAGACCCGGTAACTCTACAGGAAATAGAAAACCGCGGCCAGGTGGTGTTCCGTTACGCCGGCACCGATGGCCGGCCCACGGTGCTGTACCCGGCCAACCCCAACGGCTCCCTGAACGCCATCGCCGGTATCTGCGACTCAACGGGACGAATCTTGGGCATGATGCCCCACCCGGAAAGGTATGTTGAAAGGACCCAGCACCCAAACTGGCGCAGGATGCCTGCTGATACTGTTCCCCATGGACTGGCCATCTTTAAAAACGCCGTGGATTACGCCCGGCAGTCTTAATAAGGGGCATGGAAAACAAGCGTCATAAGTGTTCTCGTAGAATAGACGTTTTATCATCCTTCTACTGGTACCGCACCGGCAACATGAATGTTTATACCGCTGCTATAAGCAATAAGGCAAAACCAGCCCGGTTACGCCAGGCATCAGAGGAATCACCCGGCAAGCTCAATGTTACCATATTGCGGGATTACAAGGTAATGCAGCTACAGTATGGACAACCAGCCTGGAAATAGACATTCCTACCATGCTGGTGCCGCGCCGGCGGTACAGATGTTAACTAAAAAAGACCTGCATTGACTTAAAAAAGACCTGCGGGTCTTTTTTATTTCCTTTTTGTTCATTTTCTTATAAAAAGACTCTTGTATTAAATAAAGCGCCAGGTAAAAACTATATTTGTTATGAAAAAAGTTAAACTAATGATTAACAACCGCACTGTTAAGGCGGAAGAAGGAACAACCATCCTGCAGGCAGCCAGAAGAGCCGGTTATGATATTCCCACCCTGTGTTACCTGGAAGGGGTCAGCGCCCCGGGGTCCTGCCGGGTCTGCCTGGTGGAGGTGGAAAGAAACGGCAATAAATCCCTCCTGGCATCCTGCGTGACCCCCGTGGAGGAAGGGTTGAAAGTCTACACAGAATCGCCAAGGGTACGGCACGCCCGGAAGCGTATGGTCGAGCTGCTGCTGAGCGAACATAAACTGGAATGCACCAGCTGCCTGCGGAACCTCAACTGCGAGCTGCAGAGCCTGGCGGATCGCCTGCGCCTGAGAAAAACCAGACTGGGCGGGGAACGCATCGAACACCTTGTGGACGATAAAAACCCTTTTATTGTCCGGGACTACAATAAATGTATCAAGTGCCGGCGCTGTGAAGCTGTGTGCAGGGAGCAGGGGGTCTCTGCCCTGTCTGCCCAAAACCGCGGTTTGAGGACGGTTATAGGTCCTGCTTTCCAAAAAGGGCTTGCGGAAGCCGCCTGTATTGCCTGCGGCCAGTGCGTCCTAGCCTGCCCCACCGGCGCGCTGGCAGAAAAAGAGTATATCGATGAAGTCCAGCAGGCAATCGACGATCCGGATAAATTCGTCATTGTGCAGACGGCGCCCAGTATCCGGGTGACCCTGGGCGAAGCCTTCGGCCTGCCGGTAGGAACTGTGGTAACCGGCAAACTGGCTGCGGCACTGCGGCGGCTTGGTTTTGACCGTGTCTTTTCCACCGACTTCGCAGCTGACCTCACAATTATGGAAGAATCCCATGAGCTCCTGGAGCGCCTTAAAACAAAAAAGCGGCTGCCCTTGATTTCTTCCTGCAGCCCGGGCTGGGTCAAGTTCTGCGAACACTTCTACCCCGAGTTTTTAGACAACCTCTCAACCTGCAAGTCCCCCCAGGAAATGCTCGGGGCCCTGGCCAAAACCTACTTTGCCGAAAAGGAAGGCCTGGATCCGGCCAAAATTGTTGTGGTGGGCGTGATGCCCTGTACTGCCAAGAAATTTGAGGCAGCACGGAAAGAGCTGGTAACCAGGGGCCACCGGGACGTGGATTATGTCCTGACCACACGGGAACTGGCCAGAATGATCCGGCAGGCCGGGATCAAATTTGAAGATCTGCCTGACGAAGAATATGACCAGCCCCTGGGGATTGCCTCCGGCGCGGGAAACATCTTCGGCGGGTCCGGCGGCCTTACGGAAGCGGTCATCCGTACCGCCTTCGCCCTTACCAACCCCGGCGAAAGGGAACCGGTGATTCAGCTTAAGGAACTGAGGGGAAGGAAGGGGATTAAAGAAGCGATTATTGATTTGAAAAAGGGCGGCAAGCTGAAAGTAGCTGTGGTTCACGGAACTCGTAACGCCCGCAGGATGCTGGAAAGACTCAAGGCAGGGGAACACTTTGATTTTATCGAGATCATGGCCTGCCCGGGGGGATGCGTGGGAGGCGGCGGACAGCCTATTTTCGGAAAGCAGGACCACCGTGAACTCGCCGTGGAACACCGGCGCCAAAGGGCTGAGGCTTTATTTAAAATAGACCTGGGCAAAGAGCTGAGGAAGTCCCATGAAAACCCTGCCGTTAAAAAATTATACGATGAATATCTCGGCCATCCCCTCAGCGCCAAAGCCAGGGCTCTGCTACATACGTCCTATTCGGCCAGGGGTAAAACCCCCGGCCTGAAGGCCCCGGAAGTTCAATGGAACACCAGGAGCAGAAGGCTGGCAGAAACACGGGGCTGATCCACAGCACCAGGCCTCCCTCTTGATAGATAAAAAGAAGAGGCCCGGGGTGTCAGTAGCGAGTGTCAAAGGAATTTCCTACTCCCTGAAGATCAGAATCAGGCATGGTTTTTGGGAGGTGTAGCAACCTGAAAAAAATACAATGGATTGCTGCTATAAGCACCTTTCTCTTTTACTTTCTGGCCCTGGTTCCGGGCAGCCAGGCGTCTCCAGGTAATACAGGACACCCAGATTATTTACAGGGACGCACCCTGTTCCTTCAAGATCCTCATTTCACCGGCACAGATGTAATGGATCTCCAGCAGCGGCTTCAAATGCTGGGTTATTATAAAGGAGACTTAAACGGTATCTACAACCTGGAAACAGCCCAGGCTGTAGCTGCAGCCCAGGAATCCCTGGACCTGCACCCTGACGGCACTGTCAACCTGTATACGCTCCAGGCGCTAGTTTCCGCCACCGACCAGAAGCTTTACGGAGAAAAAATGCCGGCTGCACCCGAACGGATCAGCGTTCTCATTGACATGGACAAACTGACCCTGACCCTCTTTGATGGAGGCGAGCCCTTCAAACAATACCCGGTTGCCATGGGAAAATATGAGACGCCTACACCCGTGGGCAACTGGGAAATTATCTCCAAGTATATGAATCCGCCAAGTGTTATGGGTACACGCTGGCTGGGACTGAACATCCCTTACGGCCAGTATGGTATCCACGGTACCAATGATCCCAGCAGTATCGGCAGTTATGCCAGTCACGGGTGTATACGGATGCATAATGCCCACGTGGAAGAGATTTACCCGGCAGTTGCAGTTGGAACATCGGTAACCATTATTGGAACACCCTTTGGAGCTCCGGGCACTCCTCCCACCGTGCTCAAATATGGAGCCCAGGATCCGGCTGTTCTGGAAGTACAGAGGTCCCTGAAAAGGCTGGGCTATATCAAGTGGAACCCCGATGGATTCTGGGGAGAAGGCACTGAAAAGGCAGTTAAAAAATTCCGGGAAGACCACGGGTTAAAAGGTCCCAACTATGTAGACGACAAGGTTTATGAATTACTGGGATATTAAATCAAACAGCCGGGTACGGCCCGGCTTATCTTTCTTCGACACAATCCTATACAAGTTTTAATCGTTGCGCTATGCTGCAGGGCAAAATTACCCGCTCCTGGAACCCTTGCGCCTGTCAAAAGCCGGCGCCTTCAATAATCCAAGAGCCCAGAAACAATAGTTCAATCATCCAGAAAACGCAACTTGACCCTGTCTTCGATCAAGCCGCTTTTGTAAGCATAATTGAAAAAAGTTAGCAGCGCGCGCTGGTCGGTCTCGTCAAATCCGTAGCAGACCGTTTTGTAGAAATTTTCAATAAACGAAAGAGGCAAAGGGCTTTTCTTCTGGGCCAGGGCAATAATCTCAGGAAGCCTGTTCATACCTACATTTTTGGACTCCTGGAGGGTTTTCGCCAAATCCTTTACTTTCTCCGGATTTGCTTTAGCGTAATCACTGCGGGCCACCCAAATAGCATAGACCATCTTTTCCCCTGTAAATTGTTTCCAGGCTTCCCCAAGATCGGTTACCTGGTAGGGCAAATGGTTTTCCTTTACCCGCTGGTGGGCCAGGACAGCTTCATCTCCGATTAAAAGGGCGCCTTCAGCTTTCTCCATCATCCTGTCAAAGTCGGGGGGAACGGTTTCAAAGTGCACATCCACATGATAGTAATGATCAAAGAGAATTTTGAGTAAAACAACGGAAGTGGCAGAAGTTTCGGTGAGACAGACTGTCTTCCCTTCAAGTTCAGTTACCGGCATCTTACTGAAAAACAGGATATTGGCAACAGGACCGTCCGCATTAATGGACAGGCCGGGGAGGATTAGACAACGGTCAGCATTACGGGCATATTCTATTGAGGATAGCGAAGTGACTTCCAGTTCCCCTTCTAGAAAAAGACGGTTCAAACGGGTGGGCGAACCTTTAATCAGCTCAGCTTCCAGAGGCAGAAGCCCCTCTTCCAGGGCATAGTATACAGGCAGGTAATAAATGTATTCCACCTGCCCGAGGCGCAGTCCTGACACCATTAACCCTCCTCAATCATGTACTAAATGTATTCTTACTCCACTGGTATTCGCCCAGCCGCCATGCTTATAATCACTTACAAGCCTGGAAGATCTGTTTTGGAAAGCCTGGACGGTTGCTGCTGCTCCTGCGTCTTGGGCGATTCTCTCCTCCACCACGGTCGTTTTCCAGGCTGTCAACCCCGAAGGATAGGGGAAACCCGGGCCGTTACAGCCCGTCCTGATAATCCAAAGGACTTTCATTCGCCATTGCCTGTATATTTTTCAGGCTTGCGAGCCCGAACCGGTTAATCCCCACCCGGTTAAACAGGAAAGCTAACAATGATCATAATCCGTTCTTCGACTATTGAGCCTGACTTTAATAGCTGGGTCAGAAAACTCCTGTTCAATATTCCCGGCCTATCCCTGCTCTAAACCCAGCAATCCGCCAGCACAAGTTATAACGGGAATATAACATCCAGGAAAGTAAACAGAAGCATAACCACGCTCAGAATTCCGTTTAAATTAAAGAAAGCGATACCGGACCGGGTCAAATCATCTGGCTTCACAAGCAGGTGCTGGTAAATCAAAAGAACAACTGCTATTACCACCCCTGCCAGGTAGAAAAGGCCTGCACCCAGGATTAAACCGGCAGCTATAAAAAACAGAGGTGCCAGTACATGAAAGAATATGGATATATTCAGCGCCCTCTTTATCCCGAAGCGTGCCGGTATGGAATAAAGCCCTTCCCTCCGGTCAAATTCATAGTCATCACAGGCATAAATAATATCAAAACCAGCAACCCAAAAAGTGACTCCCAGCATTAGCAGTACCGGAGCCAGGTCGAAGCGTCCGGCAATGGCAATCCAGCTGCCAAGGGGCGCCAAACCCAGGGCTGCCCCTAACCAGAGGTGACAGGTCCAGGTAAAGCGCTTGGTATAAGAATATCCAAACAGCACCAGCACAGCCACCGGAAAGAGCTTGAAGGCCAGGGGGCTGAGTTGATAGGAGGAATACAACAAGAGACAAAAGGATAGGAAAACATACAGCCACACTTCCGAGGTGCTGAGCAATCCCCTCGGCAAAGCCCTTCCGGCTGTGCGCGGGTTTCTGGCGTCAATATGGCGGTCGATAATCCGGTTGAGAGACATTGCCGCCGTGCGGGCGCCGATCATAGCCAGGGTGATATAGAGTAAATCATGGGCTGATGGTATTTTCATTTCAGTAAAAAGGGCGCCTACATAGGCAAAGGGAAGAGCAAAGAGGGTATGCTCAAACTTGATCATGTTCAAGAAAATACCCAGCTTCTTAAAGACCATAACTCTTCCACTTCTCGTCCACCAGCTTTTTGATCTTCTCGCTCATCACTATATCTTCGGGCCACTGGCGGTGGTGCCCCTCGGCAGGTCCTTTGCGGGTGGCGTCAATGCCCATTTTGGCACCGTAATGGGGCAGCGGCGAGGCATGATCCAGGGCGTCCAGGGGGCCCTCCACGATCATGACGTCCCTGGCGGCATCTATATTGTTAAAGACGCGCCACATGACTTCTGAAATGTCCTGCACATTGACATCTTCATCTACAACAATAATAAGCTTGGCCAGCATCATCAAGCCCAGTCCCCACAGGGCGCACATAACTTTTCTGGCATGGCCGGGGTAACGCTTTTTAATGGATACGATGACGCAGTTGTGGAAAACCCCTTCGGGAGGCATATTCACATCCACCAGTTCGGGCAGCGTAAGCCTCATTAAGGGCAGAAAGATCCGCTCGGTAGCTTTTCCTAAAAATGCGTCTTCCATCGGCGGCCGGCCCACGATTGTAGCCGGGTAAATGGGGTTTTTGCGGTGTGTGACACAGGTCAGGTGGAAGACGGGATAGTGGTCGGCCAGGGAATAATAACCCGTATGATCACCGAAGGGTCCTTCCAGCCTGGTTTCACTGGGGTCAACATAACCTTCCAGGATCACTTCGGCGCGGGCTGGAACTTCCAGATCCACTGTCTCGCACTTGACCAGTTCCACCGGTTCCTTACGCAGGAAGCCGGCAAAAAGCACCTCGTCAATTCCGGGCGGGAGCGGTGCTGTAGCCGCAAAGATCAAAGCCGGGTCGGCACCGAGCGCTACAGCCACAGGCATTTTTTCCATACTGCCGCTTGACCTGGCGTAATGAGCCGCCCCGTCTTTATGAATATGCCAGTGCATCCCGGTGGTTGTCTCATCAAAAACCTGCATCCTGTACATACCGACGTTCCGCTGCCCGGTCTCCGGATCCCGGGTAAAAACCAGGGGCAGGGTAATAAATGGCCCGCCATCCCCGGGCCAGCACTTCAGAACGGGCAGTTCAGCCAGGGAGGGATTGTCCAAATGGACTACTTCCTTACATGGGCCGTTTTTAACAACCTTCGGTAAAAAGGATGATAACCTGGCCAGTTTGGGAATTGTCTTCAGCTTGTCTAAAAAAGTGACAGGCAATTCAGAGGGCTGCAGGATGGAAACCAGTTCTTCTCCAACCTGTTCCAAGTCCTCAACACCCAGGGCCAGCTTCATTCTTTCCATGGTCCCGAATAAATTGGTGACCACCGGCATCGAATATCCCTTAACATTAGAAAAAAACAGTGCCGGGCCGCCGGACTTGACCACCCTGTCAGTGATCTCAGTTATCTCGAGATTGGCGTCGACTTCAACCTTGATTCTTTTCAGTAACTTCCTGTCTTCCAGTTCTGCTATAAAGGCGCGCAAATCAGAATAGGCCATTCTGTACCTTCCTTAAAAACACCGGTTAACAAGTATTTACCGGCGTTTAAAGATTTATATTTCATTAACCAACCCGTTTCCCGCAAAATCCTTCGTCCTGCCAGGTTTTAAATAACCATACGCTGGGCAGGCAATCCCTGCAGGTACAAGTTATGGAGCAGTTTTTCCAGCAGTGTCCTCTCCTGTCCGGGTGGTATCAGGGAAAGAGAGTTCTGTGCCTTTGCCAGGTAATTGGTAACATGTTCTCTGGAGATGCCATGTTCTAGAAGGCCGTAAGCCATGCCCAGGTTTATTCCGTAGTTCCGCATGGCTTGCCGGTATTCCGGCGGCGCGCCTGTCAAAAGGGCGCTCAGGGAGCAGCACCCGCCAAAAAGCTCTGATGTTTCTTTACGCACCACTTCGTAAAGGGCCTTTGATGCAACCTGTCTGGTCAATTTCTTCCTCAGAATCCCGCCCTCATGAATCTGACAGATAATATCCGCCAGTGGGTCCAGCAGGCTAAGTATACCTGCTTCAGACAGGAAGTAAAAAAATTTGCCATAAAGATAGTCCCCAACCAGTACCGGAAATTGGGAACCGTCCCTCGGATCAATGTTTCCCCGGTGATAATCGGTGTCGTTTTCCGTTATTCCCCGGTGAACACAAGATGCCATATAAATAAACTGAATAATACTGGCAAGAACTATGGACTTTTCCCGGGCCAGCCCGAAAATCCGGGATGAGAGGATCACCAGTGCCGGCCGGATGTTTTTGTTGATGGAAGAAAACTCCAGGTGCGCGTACTTTCCGAGATACCCTGTTCTAATTGTGAGATGTTTTTGAATTAAATTGTGTACTGAAACAATCTCATCCTCTATAGGAGTGATAATATTGCTTAACATCCCTGCTAGGCTCCCCCTTCGTGCTATTATGTATATATTCGTTACAGCATCTTTATTTCCTCCTCAACAGTAATTTTTAGTAAGCGGAATGAAAAATTTATCCAAAAAATTAGCAAGCCTTGCAAACACCAGTCTCTTTGCAAGGCTTACTAATTATTCCTTTTGTTGGTACTAATAAATATCCCTCCTAGAGATTTGCGGCTTCCTTCAGAGTAGCTTCAGGCACGATCCCCCGTTTCATTTCTTTTGCTGTCATATTTTTAGCGCAAAAACGATCGGTCAGGTAATTACATGCATCCCAGGGATTTACTTTTTCACCACAGGTGAACACGTCCACTGCCGCGTAGCCCAGTTCCGGCCAGGTATGGATAGCGAGGTGCGATTCAGAAATAACAACCACACCGCTTACCCCTTGAGGACTGAATTTGTGGAAGACACATTCTCTGACTTCAGCGCCAGCTTCCAGCGCAGCGTTTACCATAATCTCTTCAACCTTTTTAATGTCATTAAGAATGTCAAAGTCACACCCACAAATTTCAGCCAATACATGGCGGCCCAAATGTTTCATTTATCTGCCTCCTTTTTGGACAAGTTTATATGGAATTAACAAACCTCCTTAAGTATCTATAAGGACTGTTCAATTCCAATCAAGTTCAATTTTAGCATATTATCTTAGCTTGTCAACAAAATTTTAAACCTGCTCACCATTGTTCTAAATTTTGCAACAATCTTTAAAAACGTTGAAAACACTCGGTTTTATGAGCTAACACTATTACTTAATGTACCGATTCCATCTATTTCTACTTCTACCCTGTCACCCTCCGCCAGAGGTCCCACCCCACCCGGCGTTCCTGTAAGAATAACATCCCCAGGAAGAAGGGTCATAATCTTAGAGATAAAACTCACCAGTTCCGGAATACTGAAGACCAGGTTCCTGGTTGAAGATTTTTGACGGATTGCCCCGTTTAAGCGCAGGGTAACTGTAACGTCGGTGGGATCTAGATCAGTAACAATATACGGACCGAGGGGCAGAAACGTGTCAAAGGATTTAGCCCTGGTCCACTGCCCGTCCTTGCGCTGGAGATCCCTGGCAGTAACATCATTGGCACAGGTGTAACCGAATATATATTCCCCGGCTTCCCCGATCCCGACCTGGCTGCAGGTTTTACCGATAACAACAGCCAGTTCGGCCTCATAATCTACTTGACTGCTGGAATGCGGCAGGATGATACTCGCACCGTGACCAATTATCGCAGAAGGTGGTTTCAAAAATAAAACTGGCTCCCGTGGTACTGCAAGTTTCAATTCCTCTGCGTGATCCCGGTAATTAATTCCCACACAAACAACCTTCGTCGGAGAGCAAGGAGCCAAAACTACAAGTTCCTGCATTAAATAATCCCCAGCGCCGGCCTCAATACCCTGGAAAGGATCCCCCATCAGAGGGGTTACCCTGTTCCCTGTTATCTTTCCATAAAACACATGGTTATTATGCAAATATCTCCCAATCAGCAAATAAACGAACTCCCCCTTACAGGTAATGATAGGCTTTTCCTGGGTGTTTGGGAGCCTCCAAGACTCAAATCCCCTCATTCTGTTTATCCAAGGGAAGAACTATTCGCTATTGGGGCAGCATTTCCTGCAAAAGATTTGGCTTATTTGCCTGGATGATCATACCATCAAGGCCAATATAACTCAATCCGGTAGCTTTACCTCCTCCAAACAAAATAAAAAATGCCGGCGTTTAACCGGCATAATAAGCTTTATTATCTTTTCTTATTATCGTCAGGGCAAGTACCCGGCCGCCAATCTTCACAGGCTCCGTTAAATATCTGGACACAGTTTACCTCTTTGAAAACGAAAAAGATAAAGGCGGGGCAACAACAATCTACCCTTGAATTGCAGCTCAAGTCACCAATTTTTTCACTAATGGCTTCCAAAGCCTCTTTTACCATCTTTTTTCCCCCTTTTTTGATTTAAAAATATCTAACGTTTTAAAAAATGATCTAACATTTATCCGGTGAAAAGCTAATTATTTACTTATACACATTTTTTACTAATGGGCTGCCCGGTCTCCAATCTTCACAGGCCCCGTTAAATATTTGCGCGCAGTTTACTTCTTCAAAAATAAAAAATATAAAACTAGGGCAGCAGCAATCCACGTCTTTCTTACCCCTGGTAGCATCTTTATCCAGGTTTTCCTTCATCACTCCTAGAAGTTCTTTTTCCACCATGCCATCCTCCCCTCTCAAATTTTTTCAGAAATAGTTTTTTTTACATAATATGAGTTTTTATCTTATATCTCTACTGGCTGCGCAGGAAAAAATGAAGTTAAAATTTTCCATACAGATATTAGTTTTTTTTGAACCACAATACTAAAGCGGTATTTCACGTTTTTATTCTATACATTCAGGAACATAGTGGTGAAAAACATAAAAAGCTGCTTCCATTTTTAGGAGCAACTTTATACCATGAAAAAATATTTATTGGTCAGGAAGATAATTACAAACAAAAACACCCCCTAAACCATGCCCAAGGAGGTGTTTTTAGACCAATTATTTATTTTTATTTTTTAAGGTATTTTTCTCCAGGCGCCGGGCCTTATGGAACCCTTCACGGAAACCGCACTGCCCCTGTTCAAAGTACTATACTTCGCTAATAGCACTGGTTGGGCAGGATTCCACAGCTTCGTGAACCTGTTCCTCCAGTTCCGGTGATATTTCATCTACTATATTGTGGGCTTTTTCATCCTCGTTCCAGTCAAATACATCCGGGCATAAATCAATACAGGCACCACAGCTGATACATAAGTCCTGATCAACTTCTACTCGCACTTATTACACCCCCTGTCAAATTATAGACAGCTATAGTTTGGCTAAAAGGGCATAAATTATGTACCGGAATTAGATTTCCGGAACTTTGACCTTTTTCGGACAAACATCGGGCATTTTTTTAATAAAAAGCTTCAGGATTTCAGGAGGTACCTGCATTAAGCGGAGGCGGGCCTCATTCAGAACATCACGGGTGTCCTGTGCCAACCGCAGGCCTTTAACATAGGCAGCCGGCTTTGTACCCCCCGGGTTACAAATAGCTGCGTCACAAATACCACAAAGAATACAGGAAGACAGGCTTTCCATCCTCTGGGACACCGCCGGGTCCATGTGCCCGTCGTGCTCCGGCCTGGTTATTAACCATGGCACCACAGCTTTTAGAGAATCGAATAAAGGTTCCAGGTCAACAACCAGGTCCTTCAACTGTCTAAAATGGGGCAAAGGCTGAATGGTAATTCGCCCGTTGTCGCCGGCAATGTCCCGGATCAGGGTCTGACAGGCGAGGCGGGGGGTGCCGTTAATAGCGACAGCGCATGAACCGCAAATAGCGCTGCGGCAAGAGCGGCGGAAGGATAGTCCGGGGTCCTGCCGCCAGGCTTCCAATAAAGCATCCAAAACAGTCTGATGCCCTGCTATTTCAACTCTAAATTCCTGAAAGTACGGCTCCCTGTCCACTTCCGGATTAAAACGGCATATTTCTAAGCTCAGGTTCAATTATCAGTACCCCCTTTCCTGAGGTGGATAGTGTGTTAAGGAAACCGGTCCGTTGCTAAATTCCGGGCCCTTTTCACCCCGGCGCACAAATGTGTGGCAAAGCCAGTTCTGGTCATCCCGCTGGGGATAGTCCAGGCGGAAGTGGGCACCCCGGCTTTCTGTGCGGCGCAGCGCGCCCCTGGCGATTAATTCACACAAATCCAGGATGTACCCCAGTTCCAGATAATGCATTAAAGCGTAATTATAGGGCTGCTCCCCAGCCGGGGGAGTCAGTCTCCGGTAGCGTTCCTTCAACTCCGCCAGCCTTTTTACCGCATCTTCCAGTTCGGGGCCATCCCGGAACACACCCACCTGGCGGGTCATCAATGATGTCGCCTCCTGCTGGATCGCAAAGGGGCTGTCATCCTGCTTGGCCTGTGTCCGCCCGGCAAGCAGTGAATTCCAGGGTTCCATGTAACGAGAGACAGCTGCTTCGGAAAGGGAGACCCAGCGCTCCGTCCCGGCTATTTCCGCGGCCCTTTGCCCGGACCGCCGGCCAAAAACCACGGTTTCCAGCAAAGAATTGCCTCCCAGGCGATTTGCCCCGTGGACGCTTACATTGGCTGCTTCACCCGCTGCCAGGAGGCCGGGTATGCTGGTCATCCCCCAAACATCAGTCCTGATGCCGCCCATACTATAATGCTGGGCCGGTTCTATGGGAATTGGGTTCCTGGCAGCGTCAACACCGGCATAGCGTGCAGCCAGGTCCTTTACCTGGGGCAGCCGTTGCTGCAGCAGTTCCTCTCCCAGGTGGGTTAAATCCAGGTGCACGTATTTCCCTTCTATACCGCGCCCCTCTTTTATTTCTTTAAAAATTGCCCGGGAGACAAGGTCCCGCGGGGCCAGTTCCATTTTTTGAGGCGCATAACGGGCCATGAAGCGTTCCCCGTCCTTGTTCCTGAGGTATCCCCCTTCTCCCCTGGCTGCTTCGGAAATGAGGACGTTTGTTCCGTAAAGCGTTGTGGGGTGAAACTGGACAAATTCCATGTCCGAAAGAATGGCACCTGCCCGGTAGGCAATTGCCATTCCGTCCCCTGTATTGGCAAAGGCGTTGGTGGTTTTAGCAAAAGCCCGCCCGTAACCTCCGGTAGCCAGGATCAGCACTTTACAACGAATAATCTCCAGTTTTGCCCTGGCCAGGTCATAGACCAAAGCCCCGGCAATCTGCCCCTCCTCAACCAGCAGTTCCAGCAGGTGCCACTCGGGGTAAATCTTTATGCCTCTCTCCAGTACTTTCTCAAAAAGAGTATGGAGCACTACGTGGCCCGAAATGTCAGCTGCAAAACAGGCCCGCGGGAAACCCGCGCCTCCCAGGGAACGCTGGGCCAGGCCGCCCTCGGGGTTACGGCTCCAGAGCACACCCATCCGCTCCAATTCCCTGATCAGTTCCGGTCCTTCGGAGCAAAGCACCTCTATGGCATCCTGATCGCCCAGGTAGTCGCTCCCTTTCACAGTATCAAAAATATGGGCAGATATACTGTCGTCCTCTCCCAGGACAGCGTTAAAACCACCCTGGGCCGCTCCGCTGTGGGAACGGGTGGGATAAATCTTGCTCAAAATTGCAACATCACTTTTTTCTGTTGCTGTCAGGGCAGCCATGAGGCCGGCAAGGCCTCCGCCCACAACAAGCACCTCGTGAATCAGCAAGAACTTCACCTCCTGAAGATAACTAAAGGTATACTAGAACAAAGCAGCCAGGTTTTCCACATGCTCCAGGCCTAAAACGGCTTCTCCCAGCACTCCGGCCCTGTGTTCCCCCCAGGGGCCTGTGGCCAGGTCATAAAACTTTTGGAGCAAATCACCTGCTGTTAGCGGGTTTTCCGGGTCACCCCGGGGAAAATCTGTCCGCCCGCAATAGGACAGGCCGGACTTTGTGATAATTTCCACCTCAGCCGGCCAGCGGGCGGGGTGGAGTGCATCCAGACCGGGGTCTTGAACCAGGGATACAACGGACATCAAATGCCGGATCTCCGGGTCTGCCAGCGTTTCCGGAGTAAAATCCTTCAGACCGCAGCTCCCCTTGACCAGGGCCAGGGCCACACAGAAAGGCAGGCTGAACTTCGCCGCGTAGACAGTATCCGGCTGGTGGTTCGCGGTTATGTTTAAAGCTGTGCTGTAGGTACGGACAGTCAAGCCTGCCACATCAGAAGCCCTGATGCTGTGCTTTGCGGCCAGTTCCAGAACCAGATCCACCGCCGGGTGGGTGTGGCGGCAGGAAGCGTGGATTTTATAGCAGTTTTCCTCAACCTTATAGGGAGAAGAACCAAGACTTTTAATAATTTTATCCAGTTCGTAAGTAGAAGCGGTGGCCCGGCAAAATCCCCTCTCCCCCTCAATAATTGTTGCTGCACCGGTAAAACCTTCTCTTGCCAGCAAAGCTGCCAGTACGCCGTTTTGGGCCGCTTTTCCCGGGTGCAGGTGTTTGGACATGGAGCCATCCGCTAAAAACTCCCATAAACCGGCGGCCTGGGTCCCGGCATTTCCCAGCGCCCAGATCAACTGCTCCCGGCTCAGGCCCAGCAGTTTACCGGCCGCAGCAGCTGCCCCAAAGGTACCGCAGGTCCCGGTGGTATGCCAGAAGTAATAGTGGGCTGGGGTAACAGCCTCACCGATCCGGATTGCCACTTCATATCCGGCAACAATAGCCTCAATCAACTGACGGCCCCCTGCGCCGGTCATTTCAGCTACAGCCAGAGCCGCCGGCATAACAGCAGCGCCGGCATGGATGATCGCAGCCCGGTGTACGTCGTCCAGCTCCACAATGTGTGAAGCCAAGCCATTACCCAGAGCCGCATTTAAACAGGAGGTCTTCTCCCCGGTGGCCAGTAGTGTTGCCTGGGGATTACCTCCTTGATTCCTGAGTACAGCCAGCAACTTTTGCGAAGGTCCCTGCAGCCCGCCGGCAGCAACCGAGCCAAGCCAATCCAGAAATGCCAGCTTGGCTGCCTGCACAGCAGCAGGAGGCAACCTATTAATAAAAATGTTCTCAATAAAACCGGCCAGTTGGCTTGAGATCAAAAAAATCACCTCATTTTGAGCCATGGTGGATGGCGATAATACTTTAGTACCTCCGGATTATCTTTTTTAACAATAGCCAGCCGTTTTACGTGCCCGGGCGCAAAAATAAACTATAAAAACATAACCTTCATTATTTCAAGATACTATCCCCATATTCATTGTTAAAATCTAATTTCGAGATATCCATTCGACATGAATAAGTTTTAATCCTTTTTAGAAGATTTAATTCATCTAATTGCTGAATAGTCTAAAAGAATGTAAAAATTAATTATAATCTCATCAGGTGGATAGTTTACTGAATTCCTTACTCAATAACAATTGCACATAAGGTGCGGATTTCTGCCTACACCAGCAAAAAATCATCCTTATAACAATTATAATCAAGAAAAAAAAGCAACCCTTTGCTCATCACAAAGAGTTGCTTTTTTTATCCTGGCATTCCGGTCCCGGAATCTTTAATTTCAGATAAATAAGAAGGCCTTACAATGCCGCCCGCTGTCCGCCATGCAGTGGTAGACATGGCTGGCTTTCAAATACTTAACGGGGTCTTACAGCCAATTACCAATGGTAGACCGGCTGTTTAACTAAAGAATTCTAAATTGTTACAGCAATCCTTGCGCCTTCCTCAATTGCCTGGATCGCCTTTCTTGCTTTTACGGCATCTCCGACAACATATATCTCAGCATCTACTCTTCCTTTCAGTTCTTCCTCCAGGGGATTGTAAGACTTTGTACCTAAAGCCAGTACGATGCTGTCGAAGCCCGTAATCTTTTCTTTCCGGCCGTCTTTCAGATAAACAACCCCATCATCTAAAAACTCTTTAACCACAGCACCGGTCAGGCAAGAAACACCATACTCTTTTAAGCGCTCCATTAAGTATAACCTGGGGCCATCCGGCATACCCTTTGCTATTTCAGATTCCATTTCAATTATAGTAACTTTGCGGCCATGTTCGCCGATAAAATCCGCAGTCTCAGCCCCAACTATGCCTCCACCGACAACCAGCACCTTTTCTCCCACATCTGTTTTACCGTCGAGCACATCGACTGCCTTCGCAAATTTGGGGTTATCTATTCCTCTAATGTCAGGGAGCAGCGGGATACCGCCTGTTGCCAGGATCACCACATCGGGCTTTTCACTTATTACCAGCTCAGGGGTAACCTCCACACCCAGTTTGTGCTCCACACCATATTTTTTGCCCATTGTAATATAATACTTAATTGCCCTCAATATATCGTCCTTGGTGGAAGGAATGCCTCCTATCCTGAACTGCCCGCCCAATACGTTTTGTTTTTCGTACAAAGTCACCTGATGGCCTCTCCTGGCGGCAACCCAGGCAGCTTCCAAACCAGCCGGTCCGCCTCCTACAATCATAACCTTTTTGGGTTTCTCAGTTTTTTCTATTTTAAGAGTCCCTTCCCTGCCCGTAAAGGGATTGACCAAACAACTGATTTTTAAATGTTCCGGGTCGAACAAATAGCCTACACACCCCTGCAGGCAGGCAATACAGGGAGCTATTTCCTCAGGTGTGTTGGCAGCAACCTTGTTCGGCCACTCGGGATCAGCCAGTGATTCCCTGCCCAAAGCGATCATATCTGCCTTGCCAGACTGCAGGATGTCCTCTGCCAAAAACGGATCATTGATCCGTCCCACCGCGATGACCGGGATTTTAACTGATTTTTTAACTTCTTCCGCGGCAACTGCGTTAAATCCCGGCGGGACAGCGCCCGGTACGAACATCCAGTGCATACTGCCGTAAGTACATATTGATATATGAACAGCATTGACGCCTGCCTGCTCCACAAGCCTCGCTATAGCCCTGGTTTCATCAATAGCCCTGCCACCATGTACCTTTTCGTCACCGCTCATTCTGAAAATTAACGGATAACCGTTTCCGACTTCACGTCTTATGCTTCTGATAATCTCAAGGGGAAATTTCATCCTGCTGATAAAGTTGCCGCCGAACTCATCAATTCTTTTATTAGAATAAGCCGACATGAATTGGGCAATTAAGTAACCGTGCGCGCCGTGAATTTCCACCGCGTCAAAACCGGCATCCCTGGCCCTTACCGCCGCATCCCTGAAATTTCCAATAAGATCATAGACTTCCTGGGTTGTAAGTTCACGGGGTATCTCCTTCATAACCGGGCAAGGTACAGCCGATGGAGCAACCGGTTGTTGACCAATAATGTCTTTTGAAGTTTGTCTTCCGGCATGGTGAAGCTGTACGGCAATCTTGGCTCCATACTTGTGCACTTCGTCCACTAACTTTTTCCACCCGGGAATAAATTCGTCGCTCCATAAACCGGGTTCAAAGGGGATCGCCTTTCCAGCAGGCTCGACAGCTGTTACTTCCACAATGATCAATCCAAAGCCACCCTTTGCCCTTGCCACATGATAGTCAATCAACTGCTGAGAAACACTACCGTCCGGATTGGCGTAGTTTGACCCCATGGGCGGCACCACAAAACGGTTCTTTACCTCCATAGAGCCGATTTTAATTGGTGACAACAAAGCCGGAAAATTCATAAAAACCCTCCTTTTTAGAATGAATCTCTACAGGTACTTAATTGAACCATAGTAATCAGCAGATTATTGACAGGGCAAATTAATAGCTCCTACCTGCTAGATTGTGGTTAATATAACCGCAATTTTTATGCCAAATGATAATAAGGAAGGAATAAAGGACAGAGTAAAGGAATGAAAGTCTAGTTTTATGCTAAATAGGCGGTTTTTCTACCTGTAAATTCTATTAAGGGCTTAACCAGGAGGGTTAATAGGGAAAAACATGTTAATGGCCATGATAAAATCGACATAAATGGTCACGAAAAACCCGCAAAACCGGTCA